>JBBRLW010000127.1:0-6310 GCA_038231115.1 Bacteroidia bacterium | reverse complement strand
TACTTCCGGATGTATCACAAGCTCGCGGGTATGACGGGAACGGCTGAAACCGAAGCCGGTGAGTTCTGGAGTATCTATAAGCTTGACGTAGTTGTAATTCCAACCAATAGAGATATTGTCAGGGATGACAGGCAGGATATGGTCTACAAGACTAAAAAGGAAAAGTACAATGCTGTTATTGATGACATTGTAACTCTCACTGCTGCGGGAAGACCTATTCTGGTAGGTACAACATCTGTTGAGGTATCCGAGTTGTTGAGCAGAATGTTATCCCTCCGAAAAATTAAGCATAATGTGTTGAACGCGAAGCAGCATCAGCGTGAGGCAGATATTGTAGCTGAAGCAGGTCAGGCTGGTACAGTCACCATTGCCACGAATATGGCAGGAAGGGGTACGGATATCAAGCTTGGTGAAGGAGTCAAGCAGTCAGGTGGACTGGCAATTATAGGTACGGAAAGGCATGAATCGCGGCGCGTTGACCGTCAGCTGCGCGGGCGTGCAGGTCGTCAGGGAGATCCGGGTAGCTCTCAGTTCTATGTATCTCTGGAGGATGAACTGATGCGATTATTTGGATCAGAAAGAATAGCCGGCTATATGGACCGTCTGGGGATGAAGGAAGGCGAAGTTATTCAGCATTCTATGATTACCAAATCTATTGAGCGGGCGCAGAAAAAGGTTGAGCAGAATAACTTTGGTGTCAGGAAGCGTCTCCTTGAATATGATGACGTTATGAACTCCCAACGTGAAGTAATCTATAAACGCAGACGAAATGCCTTGTACGGAGACAGATTAGAGAATGATATCATTAATATGCTCCTTGATACAACCGAGGATCTTATTACGCAGCATCATGCAAATCAGGATTTTGACGGGCTTGAACTGGAAGTATTGAAGACTTTTGCTTCAGACCTCCCTTTTGACGGAGCTATTTTCAAATCTGAAAAGCCCGAGCTGCTCATGAGGATGCTGTATGATTATCTTGATGATCATTATAAGCGTAAAAATCAGTTTATTTCTGAAAGAGCCGTCCCTATATTCCAACAGATATTTAATGATCATGGGGATAAGGTAGGGAACATCATTGTTCCATTTACGGATGGCATTAAGTCAATTCAAATACATGTTCCATTAGAAAAGGCGCTGCAGACAGGTGGCCAGACTATAATCCACGAATATGAAAAGAGTGTGACGCTCACCATCATTGATGATCACTGGAAGGAGCATTTGCGTGAACTGGATGAACTGCGTCAGTCAGTTCAGAATGCTGTTTTTGAGCAAAAGGATCCTCTTTTGATCTACAAATTTGAGTCGTTTAAACTGTTCGAACTAATGCTGGGCAAGATTGGACGTGACGTTCTATCTATGCTATTTAAAGGTCACATTGCGACAAACGATGGAGAGGAAATGGAAGAGGAGATTGAGGAGCCAAAACAGGTTAGGAGGCCTCAGCCGAGAGTAAAAACTTCCAGAGAGAATGTTTATGAGCAGATTTCGCAAGCGGAGTACATTAATGCTGATGAGGAGGAAGAAGCCCAGGATCAAAGACCTGTGCCTCGCCCTCAACCTGCACGTGTTCAGCCTAAAGTTGGAAGGAACGATCTCTGTCCTTGTGGAAGCGGAAAAAAATACAAGAACTGCCACGGCGCAAACGAATAGGATAATGCCGATCAATCAATATTTAGAGCATACGCTATTAAGTGCAACATGTACGCAGGCTGATATTGGTCAATTGATTGAAGAGGCTTTAGAAAATAATCTGTTTGGCGTCTGTATTCCTCCGGCACATGTAAAATTTGGCAGTGATCTGATCGGAGGCAGAAGCCTTCGCCTTGTCACAGTAGCCGGATTTCCTAATGGATATTCCAAATCGGCCGTAAAAAGTATTGAAGCAGACCAGGCTTTTCAGGATGGCGCGGATGAAGTAGATATGGTAATTAATCTCTCGGCGGTCAAATCCGCCAACTGGTCAAATATCACTGAAGATTTTAATTCGTTTGTACATGTGGCGAAAAGTATACAGCGTATAAGCAAGATGATAATAGAATCTTCATTGCTAAGTGAAAATGAAATCCGAATCGTTTGTCAGATTGCCAATGATAGCGGAATAGATTTTATAAAGACATCAACAGGATTCAATGGCAGCCAGGCGAGGATAGAAGATGTCAGGCTGTTAAGAAACCTGCTCCGGCCTGAAATAAAGATAAAAGCCTCCGGAGGAATCAAAACACTAAGTCAGGCGCGGGATTTAATTAGTGCCGGAGCACTGCGAATTGGAACATCATCCGGAGTAAAGATTGCTAAAGATTATGAAGCAGCTCATTAGTTTCTTAATACTTTTTGTCCTCGGACAAACAATACAGGCTCAGGATTGCAATGGTCCGGCGGGGAAGCTTACTATTAACAAGGATCCGAGGATTGACGGAATACTGTATCAAAGAAAGAATCTGATTGGGAAAACACCTGAAATGCAGGGTTATCGTATTCAGGTATATCAGGGATCGAATCGGTATTTGGCTCAGCGTACCAAATCCGATTTAGAAAACCAGTATTCCAATACGGTTGATATTTATTACACGTATGAAAGTTCGGAGTTTAAGATCCGGCTTGGAGATTTCCGCTCACGAATTGAAGCGCAATATCTTTTGCATCAGCTTACCGAGAAATATCCTTCCGCTTTTATTGTCCCTGCCAAAATTAAATTCCCAAGATTAAACTAATGTCAGATATTGGCCTGATCAGTACGGTGAAGTCTCTGGCTGCTGAGTATGACTCGTGGGTGAATAATATTCGTGAGCATATCCATTCAGATCCGGAGCTATCGTTTCAGGAATACCGCACCTCGGCATTTGTAAAGAATAAGCTATTAGAGTTGCAAATTCCTTTTAGGGAAATAGCAGATACAGGGATTCTAGCCTGGATAGAAGGATTATCAGATAAAAATAAATCACGGGTAATATGTTTGCGCTCCGAGCTTGACGCCCTACCCATCCAGGAAATATCTTCAAAAGATTACAGCTCCGGGAATGAAGGAATTATGCATGCCTGTGGACATGATGTCCATACCGCATCGCTGTTAGGAGCAGCCAGGATTTTACAGACGTGTAAGAATGATTTCGGAGGCAAAGTTTATCTGATATTCCAGCCTGGAGAAGAAACACTGCCCGGGGGAGCATCGAAAATTATTGCAGAGGGTGTAATTGATGAGATCAAACCCGATTATATTATTGCCCAGCACGTGATGCCTGAGCTGGAGGCAGGAAAGGTAGGGTTCCGCTCCGGAATGTATATGGCTTCCGCTGATGAAATTTTTATTACCATTCATGGTAAAGGCGGACATGGGGCTATGCCTCATCTCTCTATTGATCCGATTGTAATAAGTGCGCAGATCGTATCTGCTGCCCAGCAACTGGTTAGCCGTTGGAGCGCTCCGGCTATGCCTACCGTACTTACTTTCGGAAAAATTAACTCCATAGGAGGTTCAACTAATGTCATTCCTTCAGAAGTTAAGCTTGAGGGTACTTTTAGAACCTATAATGATGACTGGCGCTTTGTGGCGCATGATCGTTTGAAAAAGCTTGTTAAGGGTATCGCTGAAAGTCTTGGTGCGCAAGCTGAAGTAGATATTATCATCGGATATCCTGCATTGATTAATGATGAGGCACTCAGTAAAAGCTGCCAGAGCCTATCCTCTGAGTATCTTGGTACCGATAATGTCGTTGATTTAGAATTACGTCCTACAGCTGACGATTTTGCCAGCTATCTGGAAAAAATTCCAGGCTGTTTTTATCGTTTGGGTGTAGGTAATCAGAAAAAAGGAATTACACATTCTGTTCATCATCCTCAATTTGATATTGATGAAGAAGCTTTGAAGATAGGCGTCGGAAATATGGCATACTTAACGCTTCGCTTATTAGAGTCATGAATTTTAGTCAGCTGAGAAGTTTCTTTGTTCATTTTTTATCTGTTGTTTGCTCACTCCTTAGTGTTGAATCCTATGGACAGTCCCAGGTAATTCCCTGTATCATGGGCAAAATGAACAGGCTGCATGGCTTCACAACCAATTCTTTTCCGCCTCATTTTGATAAAACAGAGCTTGACGTTGAGGATTCTATTTCCTACACGATTCCTGTAATTTTTCATGTGATCTATCTCAAGGCCAATGTCGGACCTGCTCTGCTAAAGCCCTCCGCTTATGAAGAGGAAATAGGAATAATGAATCAATGCTACGGCAAATATGGGATCGGTTCGAACACGAATGCAGTAGGTTCCAAAGCTGGAATTACTTTCTGTCTGGCTACCAAAGATCCTTCGGGAAATCCATCGACAGGAATTGAGTATATACAGAGCTCCTATTCAAATCTGACAGAAACTGGTGAGATGCTCACTAAGAATCTTAGCCGCTGGGATCAGACCCGCTACCTGAATATCTGGGTCGTAACCAATATTGATGGCAGCGATAATATTCTCGGCTATTCTTATCTGCCGCGTTATTCTATCAAGGATAAGAACCATCCAAATGAGGTGGATGGTTTGGTAATCAACTACAGAACCATTGGAGCCAATAATCCTAATGCGATATATGGATATAGTCAGGGAAAGACAAGTGTCCATGAAGTAGGTCACTATCTGGATTTGATGCATCCCTGGGGAGGGGATGATAAGAATGCGGGAGAAGGTACCTGTTCAGATGACGACGGTGTAGATGATACGCCTCCATGCGAGTTCATCTTTTATTCTCAATTTCCGAAGTGTGATCATCCACAGCAGTGTAATTCTGTGCGGCAAATTGAGAATTATATGGATTACTCTATGGATAAATGTGCTAATCTGTTTACAAACGGACAAGTGCGGAATATGCGCAGAGCATTGAGAAAGTACCGTCCTAATATTATTAGCTGCACCAATCTGGAATCCGCCGGATGTGTTGCCTCCTGTGCGCGTGAAAAAACAGATATTAGTCCGGTGATAGAATTCAATCCCAATCCATCTTCAGGAGTAGGGGCTATTTTTGTATCCGTTGAGTTTAAGCAGGGCATACACTTCCATATTGTGGATATGACCGGAAGGATTGTAAAAGAATTCGTACTTGAAAATGTCATCGCGGGAAGAATTCCTTACGATTTTTCGGATTTAGCTAATGGAGTCTATACCATTTTTGCAGAGGCATACGATAAGACGCATGTATCGCGGCTTATTATACAAAAGCGCTAAATCTGATTTTCTGATAGTCTTTTTAGAACATTGTAGCACAATGCCTTCATATCATCTGCATAGGATGCTTTGAACTCATGCGTAATGCGATTGGCCAAAATCAAATCCAATGAGATTGCTTTATGCCCCAACAATTTAGACAGTCCCATAACAGCTGAGGCTTCCATTTCAAGGTTGGTGATATTAAGTCCCTTGTGAGAAATTCCACTCAGGCTATGAAATAAGTCGGATACCATGAACCGGGGACTGAGGCGTAATTGTCGATTTTGAGGGCCATAGAATCCCGGAGCAACAACTGAAATACCTTCCAGATAGTCAGGCCGGAAAATCTTGGCAATTTCAGAACTCCCTTCAGCAACATAATATCCGCTATCTATGGGGGAAATATGCTTGAGCTTTTGATGTAGTTCCCGCTCACTTTCGGAAAAAGCAGGCATGTAGTATTGGAGAAGATTATCTAATCCGATAGCGCAGGAATTTAGAAGTACAGTTCCCGGAGCAATTTCTTCACGAATTGCGCCTGATGTTCCTATCCGTACAATATTTAGCGATCTCAGGTTTTCCGAAATAAAGCCTTCCTCATCAAAATTTATGAGGGCATCAATCTCATTCAGAACTATGTCAACATTTCCAATTCCAATACCTGTGGAAATAATAGTAAACTCTTTTTGATTATAACTTCCCTGAGCCGATCTGAACTCTCTGTTCTGGCGAATAAAATTTACTTCATCCAAAAGCTCGGCAATAAGGTTGACGCGTTCGGGATCACCAACCAGAATTACATTCTGCGAAATATCCACTTTATGGAGGTGAAGGTGATACACCGAGCCATCCGGATTGAATATAAGATCAGTGGCGGCTACCTTTTTATTTGCATTCATCGTGTCAATGATAGTTTTGCATAATAGCCTGATCCATCGTACTTGCGCTTGGCACTATGACTCTTGCATTCTTCAGAGCATGAACCTTCCCAGTCCCATCCACAGCTTTCACACATAACGATCTGGGCATTGCAGGCATCGTTTGAGCAGTTAATGTATCGCGTGCTTGGCTGATGACAATGCATGCATTCTGTAATTATTGTAGGGTTGATTTTATT
>JBBRLW010000126.1:0-6316 GCA_038231115.1 Bacteroidia bacterium | reverse complement strand
TGGAATCAGGGTAGCCTATTGCCATTCCTTGTCCGGACAGCCGATCCTGTTTTCCAACAACATGATCACTGGAAAGCTCAACGCAGCTTCTGCGGTCAATATCCTTAATACCGATTCACTCATTTTCGAGCATAACTCTTTATCACTATCAGGCAGCGGAGCCATGATCCAAACTGCCGGAAAAAATAGATTGCTCTATTGCTACAATAATATCTTCTCGCGGATCAGTGCAGATTCCAGCCCTTTTATCCTGTATACCGATTCCTGCCGCATCCGGTCTGACCAGAATATATTTGATCAGCCATCTTCTGGCTTCTCAATCGATTACGTCGGAAAACATTTCAGTGATTTTAACAAATGGAAATCTTTTTCCGGCTCGGAATCCGCGTCACGTCAGCAGCATCTCTTATTCTTTGACTCCCTATTGAATCTGCATCTGCTATCGCCAATCAGCGGATCTCCTTTGTATCATAATCCCTACCGTGTCATTAATTCCGATATTGATGGAGAGATACGATCTCTGACCGCTCCGGAAATTGGTGCTGATGAATCTAAGAGAGGGAATAATTCTTTAACGCTTGGGAAAATTTGGATCAATCCGCTGCCATCCTGTACCGATACGATCGCTAATGTATTTGCCCGAATCATTAACACCGGAAATAGCACGGCTCAGTCCTTCCAGCTTCGCCTGAAAGTTTCCGGAGTATCGGATACTTCATTTTATAGTACCGTAATAACTTCTGCATTATCCTCCGGCAGAGATACAGGCATATTAATAGGACATCTGTCGTGCAAAAAGTCCGGACGCTATACTCTTGGCTCCACTTTATTTGCCGTATCAGATGATTATACCATTGATAATCAGTCTTCAATATCATTTACAAAGCCTGAAAACCTCAGCGGATTCAGGATACAGGCTGATCCCATCTGTGGCTCCGGAAAAGTCTGGGTACATAGCCTGCCGCAGCTTTCCGATTCTTTGCTCATCCGCTGCAAAGACATCTTCGGGAAAACAATTTCCATAGGTTCCGAGCTTCTGCTACCGCAACCTGTATCAGGATATACCGCTTATGCCGATCTGCTTACCGTAATATCCCTTTCATCGATTGTAAATGCGAATCAGCTTCCCCTGAAATCCTCCATTCCATCAGATGGGGCTAGTTTGGTCATCAAATCCGGAAAGAATACCTGGCTGCATTCCCTGAAAATCTATCCACAATCTTCAGGGACTTTAAGCCTGATTTGCTCCTCTCCTCAGGCGGTGATCCAGTCAAAGACCTTCAATGTCAGCATCACAAAGCCGTATGATTCTACCACCCTGATCACTGACTTTCGGCTGATTTCCGGAAATACCTATTCCATACGGATTCAGAGTAATAATATTGACTCAATACTATGCAATCGGGATACATCAAACACTGGACTCCTGGATGGGCTTTATCCGCAATGGATAGACTCTGTTGCAGAAATAAGTGCTCCCGATGCTGCAAAAAATCAGTGGAGCGGCTTCTATGCAATTCAGCTGCAGTCCGGCATTGCCTGCCTGCCTCCACCTCAAAAGCTTTTCATTCCTCCTGCTTCCCTGGGAAGTACTTCCTCTCCTGATTACTCTTTGATAAATCCATGCGTCGGAGGTATTACGCAATTAGTCAATCTATATCCTGTAGCGGGACAGCGCATCAAATATGACTTTGGCGATGGCACTACGTCCCCGCTTCTTAATGCCTCGGATACAGCTGCACATGCCTATTCTGGACAGCAGCATTTCCGCACCCGATTATATGTCTATAATTCATCCGGATGTACGGATACCGCATCTAAAGACATCGCTTTCCTGAAAGCCATCTCTGGCGGATTTAGTTTTTCAGGTAGCTGCGCCGGAACTCCCATAAGCTTCAGGGCTGATGCCTCCCACATAAAATCCCTCAGATGGACTTTCGACACGAGCCGTGCCGATACGCTGATCTCTACAAATTATACTTTCCCCACCGCCGGAGTGTATCCTGTAAAGCTCCTACTCACAGACTCGAACAATTGCAAGCTGCGCGTCACTAAAAGCCTTGAGATTGGGGAGTCTCCATCCGGAAATATTGTGGCTGATAGTCTTTGTGTTTCTGGATTCCCAAAATCAGTATATTTCAAGATTCTCAGCCCACTGAGCACTACGCTGATCAATCGCCAGACCTGGATTTTCGGAGACTCAACCAGACCAGACAGTACTCCAAATCCCGTCCATAGCTATCGAAAGCAGGGGAGCTATCAAACCCTCCTGAAATTGCAGAATATCAGCGGGTGCAAGTCATTTATATCCCGACGTATTACTTTTTTCAATCCCCTGAATGCGCACTTTCGTGTTCAGTACAACGGAACTGCCCAGGTCATCGTCCGTGCCGATGACTCCATCCGATTCGCCTACAGCTGGACGCTGGACACTGCCTCTTTCCGGACTGCAACAAACACCATTCAATATTCTTTCCCCGTTACCGGAAGCAAATCTATCAGGCTGTTAATCAGAGACAGCAACGATTGCCCCTATACTTTCGATACTTCGTTAGTCGTTTACACAGGACTTACAGCTCCCGACAAGAATACCGTATCAGAACTTAAGGCGTGGATTAGTCCGAACCCTGCTTCGGATCATGCAGCATTGCATATTATTTCAGTACCCGGAAAGTCATGCGAAATTTATCTCTTTGATGCCCGGAGCCATCTCATTCAGGCGGCTCATATTTCATCAAATATGGAAAACGTTTGGCCTATACCATACTTATCCACAGGATTCTATCTTATCCATATTCGGGTAGGTTCGGCATATAAAGTAATTAAATTCAATAAGATCTAAATAGACACACTAATTTTTTATTTGATAGAAACTTTTGGATATATCCCTTCCGTTAGATATTAACAACACAAACAGAACTCCCATGAAAGTTTATGTATTAGAAGAGTTTACAGCGCAGTACAAGCGCAAAGACCGTCCGAAATCAGATTTTACACCCGGAACGGCCTATAAAGTCCACAAATTTGAGTCTTACTCCGAATCCGGAAATGGATATGTTGTCCTCGTTAATGATGCCGGCGAAATCTGGTGGGTCAACAATCAGCACGTCAGGGACGTGAAAAAATACAGACTTATTTCAGAAGATATGGAGCGCCAGTCCGTGAATTTTAATTCCGATAGAAAAGTCAAATCTTTTGACATGCCACAGCTCAACGGACATAGTCAGGTCAAAGCCTGATTTCTTCTGCTGAAATAGCTTTGCTTTTGCCATTTTAGCGTATCCGAGCCTTAACTTTGAAGCCAAATTTGCAGGTGTTTTGATGCCATAGAGCATCACATTTGCAAACGCTATATTCGAATGGCAAGCATTAAAGTAACAATTGATAATCACGAGATAGAGGTAGAAGAAGGAACTACAATCCTTCAGGCCGCACGGCAGATGGGCGGTGAATCCGTTCCTCCGGCCATGTGCTACTACTCCAAGCTCAAAGGAAGCGGCGGGAAGTGCCGCGTATGCCTGGTAAAAGTATCCGCTGGCTCTACCAAAGATCCCCGACCGATGCCCAAGCTCGTTGCTTCCTGCGTTACGCAGGCTCAGGACGGTATGGTAGTGCTGAACCTGACTTCCCCGGAAGTACTGGATGCGCGTCGTGGCGTAGTCGAGTTTCTGCTGATGAATCACCCGCTCGATTGTCCCATCTGTGACCAGGCCGGCGAATGTCATTTGCAGGATCTTGGATTCGAGCATGGAAAGGCTAATACCCGTTACCATGAGGGTCGCCGTACATTCGATAAAATAGACATCGGACCCTATATCAAGCTACACATGACTCGTTGCATCCTGTGCTATCGCTGCACGTACGTAGCCGATCAGCTTACGGAAAAGCGCGTCCATGGAATTATGTGGCGCGGAGAAGCTGCCGAGATATCTACTTATATCAAAAACTCTATTGAAAATGAGTTCTCCGGAAATATGATTGACGTATGTCCGGTCGGAGCTTTGACTGATAATACCTTCCGGTTCAAAAGCCGCGTTTGGTTCCTCAAGCCTTTTGATGTGGAGCGCTCCTGTTCCAAATGCTCCGGCAAAGCCGTAGCATGGATGCACGGAAACGACATTTACCGCGTCACGGCACCAAAAGACACGTACGGAGAAGTTGAAAACTTCATCTGTAATGACTGCCGATATCACACAAAAGATGTTTCAGGATGGAATATCCTGCGCGAGCGGAATGTCAGCCGTCACTCGGTGATTTCCCAGAACCTCTTTGAAGCGCCATATCGCAGACTTCGCTCTGCCGAGCCACGCGCAAATTTCGGAGCCAGAAAACAGCTCTTCACTTCTTTTTCACAAGACCCTTCCATCGTTAAAGAGTCAAATAATTAGTCCATGGATTCTACTCTGCTCATAGATAAAAGCGTCCTGATTCTCGTTGTCTTCGGAATTACGCTCGGGATCGCAACCTATTCCACGCTCGCCGAGCGGAAAGTCGCCTCATGGATTCAGGATCGTATTGGTCCTGATCGTGCCGGCCCTTTTGGAATACTTCAGCCCCTGACCGATGCGGTTAAATTCTTCTTCAAGGAAGAAATTATACCAGATCATTCCAATAAATTCCTTTTTATTCTTGGACCCTCGCTCTCCATGTTGACTGCCTGTATTACCAGTGCCGTTATCCCCTGGGGACGCGATCTGCAAATGTTCGGACGCACAATTCACCTTCAGGCTGCTGATATAAACATCGGAGTACTGTACGTCTTCGGAGTTGTATCCTTAGGAGTCTATGGAATCATGATCGGAGGATGGGCATCAAACAATAAATTCTCCCTACTGGGTGCCATACGCGCATCCTCCCAAATGATCAGCTATGAGCTTGCCATGGGACTTGCCGTCATTTCTATCCTTATGATGTCGGAAAGCCTGTCTCTACGCGACATCGTTGAAAATCAGCATGGATTCATTCACTGGAATGTTTTCTGCCAGCCCTTGGCCTGTGTCATATTCCTTACCTGTGCCTTTGCGGAGTGTAACCGCGCTCCCTTTGACTTGGCGGAGTGTGAGTCAGAACTCGTCGGTGGATACCATACCGAGTTTTCTTCCATGAAGCTCGGACTGTATCTCTTTGCAGAGTATATCAACGTATTTGTTTCGGCTGCACTGATTTCAACGCTCTTCTTCGGAGGATATAATTTCCCGGGCATGTATCTGCTGGAAGGGAAAATTGATGCAAACATCATTAGCATGCTCGGAACATTGGCCTTCTTTATGAAGATATTTTTCTTCATCTTCTTCTTTATGTGGGTACGCTGGACACTTCCGCGCTTCCGATATGATCAGCTCATGAAGCTCGGATGGCAAATGCTCCTGCCCCTATCTATTATTAACGTACTACTTACCGGAGGCGTTTTAACCTGGCTTGAGCTGAAATAACTTACACAATTCCCAAGCATTATTTTTGATGAGTACCAACACGATGCAAGTATCCAACAGAGGAAAAAAAGTGGACAAGCGTCCTATGAATCTTGTTGAGCGGGCTTACCTGCCGGCAGTTTTCGGAGGAATGATTACCACCTTCAAACATATCTTCAAGAAAACGCCGACCATCCGTTATCCGGAAGTCAAGCGCGAATTTGCCGACATCTACCGAGGGGTTCACATCCTGGCACGCGATGAAAACGGAGCCGAACGCTGTACCGCCTGCGGACTGTGTGCACTTTCATGTCCTGCAGAGGCTATAACAATGACTTCCGCCGAGCGCCTTCCCGGAGAAGAGAACCTCTACCGCGAGGAAAAATATGCCTCCCGCTACGAGATTAATATGCTCCGCTGTATTTTTTGCGGATTGTGTGAAGAAGCCTGTCCCAAGGCCGCAATCTTCCTGACCGAGTCTATGGCATCTCCGGCTATGGATCGTGGCAACTTTATCTACGGCAAAGATCGCCTCGTGGAACCACTACAACGCCCCGAGCTGCACATCAATGCCTTCGAAGAAGAGCGCAGAACCAAATGGATTGAAGGGCGGTAATTAAAGAAATATAGCCCGCTCTTGCTATATTTGCCTCATATCAATCCATGTCCTATACCTTCACCCGCATCTTCGATGCCCTGTATTATCAGCAGGCGCATCATCCATCTGATACCGCACTGGTTGAACGGGTAGAAGGTCAATGGACTCCAAGATCCACCGCCTACGCGCTCGAGCGTATTAATGAATTAAGCGCCGCCCTGATCGGATATGGTATTCAGCCCGGTGATAAAATAGCCATCATCGCCCAAAGTAGTCCTTTATGGATTTATCTCGACCATGCCATTCT
>JBBRLW010000125.1:0-6318 GCA_038231115.1 Bacteroidia bacterium | reverse complement strand
CGCGCTCGAGTCCAGCATCGGACTCAATGCCATCTCTCAATGGCTCGCCACCAAAAACACCACCGTCCCACAGGGACTCGGTACCGGATCCCTCTACCGCAAGAATTTCCCGAGCCATACCCGCGTCGATCAGGGACACCTCTGGTTTGTAGAGTAAGCTAATCCAATGGGATTTGTACAAAGTCTCAAATTCCCTCCGCTTGATTGACCCTCTAATCCTCGTATTGGCACAATTATCCATACATTCGGATAATTTACCAGATCAGGCCAATAGCGCTATGGATATTTGCCCTGGCACTTATCTGCCTGTCAACACTACATGCACAGTCCAAAGACTGGTCTCCGAACCAGAGAAGCAATTCTCCAGAGAAGTCATTGATCCCGCAGAGTACATCTTCGAGGGAATAGTGGAGTCTACATACATCGTTTTACGAATATCAGATAACACAATTTTGTAACTTAATTTTCACGAAACCGGATTCTTTACAAACACCTTTTCGTACTAAAAATTAACACAGCTCGACAGTAGTCATAAATACAAAAAATATAAGAGCCTGTCTAAGAATTTTTATTTGCGCATTTGAGATTGATTTTGGTGTCGGCCAGGACGGGCTTTGAAGGACATAGCAGCGCTTCTACGTTCAAAAAGTCCAACGCAGGATGACGCGAAAAGCATCCAAATAAGCTTTTATAAAATTTTTAGACGGGCTCTAAGTGGCATAGCACTTATGGCTACTTCGCCGGAAACAATCATAGGAGGCTACGTCCGTCAAATAGTTATTAGCAATCTTGCACCGGGGACATATATCCTGTCCGTCATTTCCAGCAGCAGTACGGTATCCAGAGCGATCGTAAAAGTAAATTAGGGCTGCATCGGCGCCGATACTCTTCATCTCCCCCATCTTCCTCACGCTCTTTTCTGCTACCTTCGTACCATGAAGAAGCTGTTCCTCCTGGATGCTATGGCGCTCATTTACAGAGCCCATTTCGCTTTTATCCGCAGTCCCCGCATTAACTCCAAAGGAGTCAATACCTCTGCCGTATTCGGATTCACCAACTCCCTCCTCGATATCCTCAACAACGAGAAGCCGACTCACATCGGCATCGTCTACGATACCGATACGCCCACCTTCCGCCACGAGGAGTTCGAGAGCTACAAAGCCAACCGACAGTCCCGCCCCGAGGATATTACCATCGCCATTCCGCACATCTACCAGCTCGCCGATGCTTTCCGGATTCCCAATGTATTCGTAGATGGCTTCGAAGCCGACGATGTCATCGGAACACTCGCCAAGCGCGCCGCCAGAGAGGGATTCGAGGTATTCATGATGACCCCCGATAAAGACTACGGACAGCTCGTAGAGGAACACATCTTCCAGTACAAGCCTTCCCTCGCCGGAAAACCCGCCGAAACCCTCGGCGTCAAAGAAATATGCGACCGGTGGGGCATTGAAAACCCCGATCAGGTACGCGATATCCTCGGACTCATGGGCGATGCCGTAGATAACATCCCCGGTGTACCCGGAGTAGGGGAGAAGACCGCACAAAAGCTCATCCAGGAGTTCGGATCCTTAGAAAACCTCCTCGCCAATACCGATAAGGTCAAGGGAAAGCTCCGCGACAATCTCGAAACCTTTAAAGACCAGGCCATACAGTCCAAGCGCCTCGCAACCATTCACATAGAATGTCCCTGCGAGTTTGATGAGCACAAGCTCATCATTGAGGAAATTGACCGCGACAAAATCATCGAGCTATTTGACGAGCTTGAATTCCGCCAGCTGAAATCACGCCTGCTCGGAATTGAGACGCCCAAAAATCAGCCTGCAGATACACATAATGCCAGCACAGATGCCCGCGCATCCATCTCCCATACCGATCTGTTCAGCGTCATGAGCGGAGAATCCCTCCCCGCAGCGTCTTCCGGAGAACAGTCAGTAGATAATACTGCCTTCCTCACCATAGACGAGGTACCCCATACCTACCATTTTTGCAACACCCCCAGCCAGCACGCGGACCTTCTCGATACCCTCCGCAAAGCATCCAGCTATGCCTTTGATACCGAGACCTCCAGCCTCGACCCCATCACTGCCGATATGGTCGGATTCTCCATTTCCGTCGCAGCCGGCGAAGCCTGGTATGTACCCATCCCTCAGGACCGCACCGAAGCAGCAGCAATCCTCGACCCTTTCCGCGAAATTTTCGCAGATCCGGCCAGAGAAATGATTGGACAGAACGCCAAATTCGATATCGAAGTCCTCAAACAGTACGGATATCAGGTCAATAATTCCATATTCGATACCATGCTCGCGCACTACCTCTATGAGCCTGAAAAACGCCATGGAATGGATATCCTCGCCCGCACCTATCTCAATTATGCTCCCGTATCCATTGAAACCCTCATCGGCAAAAAAGGAAAAGGACAAATCACCATGGCCGATATTGATCCGGCAAAAATCTCCGATTATGCCTGCGAAGACGCCGATGTCACATTCCAGCTAAAAGACGTGCTCCTCCCGATGCTTCGGGACGTGGGAGCCGAACAGCTCCTCCGCACAGTCGAGTGCCCATTGATTGATGTCCTCGCCGATATGGAGATGGCAGGGATCAGATTGGATGTCGATGCCCTCAAAATCATTTCCACCGAGCTGGCCCGGGACCTCGAAGAACTCGAAGCACGCGTCTATGATCTCGCCGGAATTAAATTCAACATCAACTCTCCCTCCCAAATGGGAGAAATACTATTCGTCAAGCTCGAATTAGACCCCAAGGCAAAGAAAACCTCCAAGACCAAGAAATTCGCCACCGGAGAAGATGTCCTCAGCCTTCTCGCCGAGAAACACCCCATCGCACGCGCCATCCTCGACTACCGAAGCCTCCAAAAGCTGAAATCTACCTACGTCGACTCCCTGCCCCTGCTTATTTCTCCACGTACCGGACGTATCCATACCACCTACAATCAGGCCGTCGCCGCCACCGGAAGGCTTAGCTCCACCGATCCAAACCTCCAGAATATTCCCATCCGCACCGAGCGCGGACGCGAAATCCGCAAGGCTTTTATCCCCGCCGATAAGGATCACGTAATTCTCTCCGCAGATTATTCCCAGATCGAGCTACGCCTCATCGCTGAAATATCCCAGGAAGAGAACATGCTTCAGGCATTCAACGATGGCATCGATATCCACACCGCCACCGCCGCACGGATGTACAAAATTCCAGTTACCGAAGTCAGCTCCGAAATGCGCCGCCGTGCCAAGACCGTCAACTTCGGAATCATCTACGGCATCTCCGCCTTCGGACTCGCACAGCGCCTCGGCATTCCCCGCACCGAAGCCTCCAATCTCATCAAGCAGTACAATGAGCAGTACCCGCGCATTCTCCTCTACCTCAAGGAGCAGGTCATTTATGCCCGCGAGCACGGATTTGTCCAGACCCTCCTCGGACGCCGCAGATACCTCCGCGATATAAACTCCGCCAACCAGACACAGCGCGGATTCGCCGAGCGGAACGCCATCAATGCCCCAATCCAGGGTTCCGCCGCCGACATGATCAAGCTCGCAATGATCGCCGTCCACACCGAGATGAAGAAGCGCAACATGAAGTCTAAAATGATCCTTCAGGTACATGATGAACTCGTCTTTGACGCCTTTATCCCCGAGCTCCTTGAGCTTGAAACAATGGTCAAAGAAAAGATGTGCTCCGCCCTCCCGGGACTCAAAATCCCGATCGAAGTAGAAACCGGACACGGTGCCAACTGGCTCGAAGCCCATTGATGATCATGATCGTGCACATAAATCCGTACTTTTGCATCCCAAACTTCAATCGATAGACCAGCCATGCGCAAGTTCTTTTTCCTTCTGATACTGCTTCTCGAGCTTTGCCTCGGCGCCGCCCACGCACAGGATATAAGCAAGATCACCCCGGGAGTCATTGTGTTTTATACCCGCAAAAACACCATCGGTGGTTATCCTACTAAATTTAATATGGGTCTGAGTGTCAATAAAATACAGATTCCCCCAATCAATCAATTCAAGAAGATTACTCTTAATATTTACTCTGAAGGAGTAATCCGAATCAATGTTATCCGTGCAGAGTATTCTCGAGAGAATCAGGTAAGAATTCTCAATGGCGATACTATATACTGTAAAATCTCCCTTAGTACTAAACAGTCTTATGATAATATTGTATTTATAAGATCAAAAAGTGAGTATATAGAAGACATCAAGGATTCTAAGATCAAAGAAGAAATAGTAATATATGAAGATTTAAGTGTTCCTTTCAACCCAATTTCTTCTACGCAATTAGGAAGGGAACAGTCGCGCGCCGGTTCAGGCACTGGTTTCCTTATCTCCGAACTAGGATATATTGCTACAAACAATCATGTAATAGATGGAGCAAAACAGATTACAGTAAAAGGTATGAATGGTAACCCTAAGTCAATTCTGTCTGCATCTGTGGTACTTAGAGATCCTGTCAATGATCTGGCGCTCCTTAAGCTCGACGATCGGGTCATAATCGATTCTATGCCTTATGCATTACGCCGGGAACAGGCCGATGTAGGCCAGCACATATATGTCCTCGGATATCCCCGCCCTACCGAGATGGGCACCGAGATCAAGCTCACCGATGGACTCATCAGCTCCAAAAGCGGATTCGATGGCAGAGAGTCAATCTCTACCAGATCTCCGCACCCGTCCAGCCCGGCAACAGCGGAGGCCCCGTCCTTGATGCCGACGGAAACATTATCGCCATAATCAACGCCAAGATCGTAGGCGCCGATAACGTCTCCTATTGCATCAAATCCAAATACCTCTATGATTTACTGGAATCCTCCGATGTCAAGATTCCACTAAAATCCCGCGCTATGGTACGAGCCAAACCCCTCGTCGATCAAATCCAGGCCTACTCCAAATGCGTATATCTGATCGAAGTGAAATAAGCTGCTGAGTAAAATTCCAAACCCCTTGAGCAACAGATAGAAGCTTTCTCTTCCTACGTCTATATGATCATCGGAAAATAGACGCTCTTCCTATGCTGCTATCTTTCTTGATGCTACCGATTGCAGCTTCTTCGCATCACGCGCCAGCTGCCGTCTGATATTCCTCGGCACAGGATTATACCCGACCGACTCCGGCTTCCTGATCTTCGATATTCCTTCCTCTACCGCCGCTTCCTCGCACGCTGGAGCCGCTACTTCTGTTTCCGGTATCAATTCTGACGCATAAATTGTCTCTGTCTGCTCGGAGCTTTCCTCCCTGACCTCCGCAGGATCAGCAACCGCCTCATCCGCAGCCTTTCCTTCGTTGATATTCGTCCCAGCGGCACTGCCCATCCGTTCAATCTCTTCCGGATCTTTTACGACCTTTTTTAGTCCATAATGCGTCAGTAACGCCTCCGGCAGATCGCTGAAAGGGGCGTCCAGATGTCCATTTGCCCCCATTCCATACCGATGCTTCATCAAATAATTATAATAGGATGCCTTGAAGCTCTTGAGCTGACCCATCAGAAACCGATGCGCATACAGCTCCAGATGATGCTGACCCGTCCGGAACGCCCGCATAATGTCCCGCGGCGGAAATCTGTCCGGATACAGCTGCGCCGCCAGCTCAATCGCATGATGCGAGCACTCCACAAACGATGCCCGCGATAGCCCACGCCCCAAATGCTGCATATATCCCTGATAATGAGCACTATTGACCCGATCCGGGTCACAAATGACCCTCAAAATCACCAGCGGAATTTCATTTTTCTTCGTCATAAAACACATAATTACTTACTCCCCAAATACCCCCACTCCCCCAAACGTTACATCAGATTACACACAGACTATCAGCCTATCCCCCAAGTCCTAATCCCGCCATCGAATCCCTTCACCTACTGGTTGTGCTCGACGGGATTTGTAATCCCGTCGCCTCCAAGCCCAGGGATTTATAATCCCGTCGCCGCATCCCCGTACACACCCACTCGACCCTCCATACTCGACTTTGCACGCTCGACGGGATTTATAATCCCGTCGCCTCCAAGCCAAGGGATTTACAATCCCGTTTCCCCTTACACCACCCACCAAAAAAAAGGCCTGCTGATACAATCAGCAGACCTTCGTATGACATAATAGAAAAGCTATATCTATTTGAGAATCAAATCCTGGCGCGTAGGCAGTTGATAGGAAGATGCCTGAAAATTCGTATCCCTTGCCGTAACAGGAAGCTTCGTCCCAGGATCAGTAAAGGATCCATTAAACCAGTAGTATTTCGAGAGCTGAAGGTTATCATAGGATACCATGCCGGAGTCATTCGTGGTTCTCGTTACACGGAAAAATTT
>JBBRLW010000124.1:0-6337 GCA_038231115.1 Bacteroidia bacterium | reverse complement strand
CGCCTCTGCGCTAATTATCGTATTATTGCACTTCTATGAAGATTCACCGCGAGGGATTTAGTATTTTAATCGGACTTGGTGTTGTGCTTCTCGTATCCAATTATCTGGCTGCGCGATTTGCTACACCGCTTTTTTCCGAGATTCTGATTGTCATCAGTGTCCTGCTCTACATCCTTTTTGCACAGTTTTTCCGTTATCCGAGGCGCCGCCACACGGAAGCCGAGTCAACCCTCATCGCGCCCGCGGATGGCAAAGTCGTCGTCATCGAAAAAGTCATGGAAAACGAGTACCTCAAGCGTGAGTGCATTCAGGTATCCATCTTTATGTCACCGTTTAATGTCCACCTGAATCGTGTACCTATTTCCGGAACCCTCGAGTACTATCGCTACCATCCGGGGAAATATCTCGTGGCCTGGCATCCGAAATCCTCCCTGCTTAATGAGCGCAATACTGCCGTGATCCGCACCGTAGATGGGCATCAGGTACTCTTACGCCAGATTGCCGGAGCTTTGGCTAAACGCATCAGATTCTATCTAAAAGAAGGTCAGCCGGTTACACAGAATATGGAGCTTGGATTTATCAAATTCGGTTCCCGTGTTGATCTTTTCCTGCCCCTCGATGCCAAAATTGAGGTGACACTCGGACAGAAGACGAAAAACGGCGTTACCCGCATCGCTACCCTTCCGGAGATAGATTAAAGGCCTTATTTCAGAGGGAACCGTTTTAGTTTCCACACCTTGCTGTCCTTTCTCCATCCAAAAAGGCACACCCTTTGCAATTGGCCGAAATTCAGGCTTGCCGCTGATTGGCGCATGAATTTAGAGGCGTATACTTTTGCAAACAGGGAATTTTTATGGCTGCTTATAGCAGTACCATGTCTGCTTGCCTATGAATATCTATACCGCGAGAAGACCCGTGCCGTCCTGATCCTCCCTGGCGTGGGCGCGCTTGCCGGAAAGGTATCCAGCATACGGACAGTTATCCTGCGTCTGCTGCCTGTCCTGCGTGCTTTTGCGCTATCGCTGATGATTATTGCACTGGCACGTCCTCAAAACTCCTTTTCTAACGAGAGCATCTCTACCGAGGGCATTGATATTATCTCGGTTATTGACGTCTCTACGTCGATGCTGGCTCAGGATTTCCGCCCCAACCGCATCGAAGCCGCAAAAGACGTCGCCTCCGATTTTGTGCAGGCCCGTCCCAATGACCATATCGGCCTTGTTATCTTCGCCGGAGAGTCATTTACGCTATGCCCCGCCACAACCGATCATGCCGTGCTTCAGAACCTGATCCATGATATAGAACCTGGTCAGCTGGAAGACGGTACTGCCATCGGAATGGGACTCGGTACGGCGGTGGATCGCCTCCGAAGCTCCGATGCCAAAAGCCGCGTCATCATTCTGCTGACCGACGGAGTCAATAACACCGGAGTCATTGATCCCGTAACCGCTACCGATATTGCCGTCAAATACGGAATACGTGTCTATTGTATCGGCGTCGGAACCTACGGCATGGCGCCCTATCCGATGCCGGGCGGATTTACTCAGCAGATGGAAGTCGAAATTGATGAGCCGCTGATGAAGAAGATCAGCTTAGCCACCGGCGGAAGGTATTTCCGTGCTACGGATAACTCTTCCCTGCGGCGCATTTATAACGAAATTGACAAGCTCGAAAAGACCCGTGTAGAGGTCTCCAGCTTCCATCATAAATCCGAAGAGTTCTATTGGCTGGCATTGGCTGCCTGCGCGATATTGCTCCTCGAATTACTCCTCCGCTATACCCTCAGCCGATCACTAAGCTAATGGAAAACATCCGACTGGCACATAGCGAATATCTGAACCTTCTCTGGCTGCTGATTCCGGCGACGGCATTGTTCCTGCTCTATCTCTTCCTCCGCCGCAGAGCCTATAAACGCCTGGGAAACAAGTTTTTGATCCGGACTATCTTTTCCCGCTACACACAGGGCAAAGCCATCACCCGATTTTGCCTGTTCTCGCTATCGTATGTTTTCCTCTGTATTGCCTTAGCCAATCCGCAGACAGGCAGCCGCATGGAAAAAGTCAAACGTGAAGGTATTGACGTCGCCGTAGCGATGGATATATCCCGATCCATGAATGCACAGGACCTTAAGCCCAGCCGGATTGACCGTACCCGTCAGTTTACGTCCCGCCTTATTGATGAGCTGGCTTCGGATAAAGTATCGCTTGTAGTCTTCGCCGGACATGCATACGTCCAGATGCCGCTTACGCTGGATCATGCTGCGGCCAAGCTCTTCCTCAGCACGATCTCTACCGAGCTGGCTCCAACGCAGGGAACAGCCATCGGAGAAGCTATCGAGGAAGCCAAATCCAGCTTCCGGGGCGATAAAAAAGGATCCCGCGTGATTATTATCCTCACCGATGGCGAAGACCACGAAGGAAATGTCCTCGATGTAGCCGAAAAAGCCGCACAGGAAGGCATCACGATCTATACCATCGGAGTAGGGACGCCCGATGGGAGCCCGATTCCGCTCTATGCCCAAAACGGAATGTCCGGCTTCCTGAAAGATAACCGCGGAGAAGTGGTCATCTCCAAGCTCAACGACCTCAGCCTGCAGAAAATAGCCTCTGCGGGTGGAGGCAAATACTTCCGCCTCACGGAAAATACAGCCGTCCTTGAGGAGCTTTCTTCCGATCTGGCCAAGCTGAAAAAATCCGGCTCCGAGGAACAGCTCTACTCAGATTATGATGACCAGTTCCAGATATTCCTTGCCCTTGCCATCCTTATCCTTTTAATTGATTCGCTCATCATTGAGCGCAAATCCTATTGGCTATCCAAGCTCGGACTATTCCGGGAGCGGAACGCTGTGCCTCTGCTGTTGATAATGATAGCAATCTGCGGAGCTGCCACGAGCGCGTCTGCACAATCCAACAGATCCTCGCGTGCTGCGCTGCGCAAGGGGAATCAGTTATATAAGGACAATAAATTCCCTGAATCCGACCCTTCATTTGCTAAAGCCCGCGCCGAGGATCCCAAATCCTGGCAGTCCTGGCTCGGCACCGGAGATGCGCAATACCGTCAGAAGAAATACGTGGATGCACAGAAATCGTTTGAGTCTGGCGCTTCCATTACTGCGGATAAAGATGCGCTGGCCAAGCTCTATCATAACATCGGAAATACGCTGCTCGAGCAGAAAAAATATGACGAGGCAATAGAAGCCTACAAAAAATCGCTGAAGGCCAATGCCGATGATGATAACACGCGCTACAACCTCAGCTATGCCCGCATGAAACAGCAGGAAGAGAAAAAGAATCAGCAGCAGAATAAAGACAAGAAAGATCAGAATAAAGATAGTAAGGATAATAAAGACAAGAAAGATAACAAAGGCGATAACAAGGACAATCAGGATAACAAAGGAGATCAGAAAAAGGACAAAGACAACAAAGGAGACAGTAAATCCGATAAGGATAAGGATCAGAAAAAAGATAAGGATGAGAAAAAGCCTGATCAGGGCGATAACAAAGAGAATCCCCAGGATAAAAAAGACGGAAAAGGCAAGCCGCAACAGGCTCAGATCAGCGAGCAGGAAGCCGACCGTATCCTTAATGCCCTGAAGAATCAGGAGCAGAAAGTCCAGAAACGCCTGCTCCTCAAAAAGAAAGACACCGACAACAACAAAATCGAAAAGCAATGGTAGCACAACAACACGCGTCCTATCAATTCAGCCTCTTTCAACACAGCCCCATGAAAGCTAAACACCAGCAAATATCTTTATTCATATTACTGATTATAAATGCATTCAGCCTCAGTGCGCAGACTTTTCGCGCTTCGGCTCCTTCTCAGGTCCCGGTCGGACAGGACTTTGAGATCAGCTGGGAGATTAACGAAGGCGCTGCAGACTTCCGCCTGCCAACATCTCCTGATTTTCAAGTCAGCGGCGGACCGACCCAATCCAGTAGCACGTTGATGGTCAACGGAAATATATCCTCGAGCGTAGCCATCACTTATTATTTCCGCGCCCTGCGTGCCGGACATTTTACGATTCCGCCTGCAACCATACGCATCGGAAGAGGCACCCTCAAGAGCAATTCCGTAACCATTGAAGTCACACAGGGACAGTCCCGTCCCAATGCCGGAAACAATCCGCGTAATGCCCCGGGATCCGGAAATAATGGACGCGGGCGTCAGGCACCAGCCGATGAAGGCGGCGGAGAGTATTTTATACGGGCAATTCCCTCCAAATCCAGTGTCATGCAGGGAGAGCCGCTGGTTGTCCTCTATAAAGTGTTCGTATACAATGCCGGAATGGAGCAGTTCGTCCCTAAAAAGTCCCCCTCTTTCAGCGGATTCTGGGTCAAAGATCTGCCTAAAGAAACTGATAATGCCTTCCATGAGGAAGTCATAGATGGCAAGCGATATCAGGTAGCTACTATCAAGAAATCCATACTGTACCCGCAAAAATCAGGAATGCTTTCCCTTGATGCGATGGATGCCGATGCCATTGTCACCCTGCGCAGCAAAGGACGGCGCAATAATAATCCCTTCGGTGATGATCCCTTTTTCGATGATTTCTTCGGAAATACGGAGAGCTTCCGGAAGACTATTTCTTCCAAAGCTGTCGGAATACGTGTACAGCCGCTGCCAGAGGCGGGCAAACCGGAAAATTTCTCCGGATTGGTCGGGAATTTCAATATCAATGCCTCTGTTAACAAAACGACCCTCAAGGAAAACGATGCCCTGACCTATAAAGTCAGTGTAAGCGGAAACGGCAATATTCAGCAGATCGAAGCCTTCAAGCTCAATCTGCCTCCGGACTGGGACGTTTATGATCCCAAATCCACCGATATTGCCAATGGACGGAGCTTTGAGTACACCATTATTCCCAAGCGCCGTGGAAACTATACCATACCTGCACTCAGCTTTTCCTATTATGACCTCAGCAAAAGGCAGTATATTACGCTGAACTCCAAGGAATTTGCTATTACCGTTGAGAAGGGCAATGGATCTCCTGCGGCCTTGCCTTCCGCTGCCATTTCAGACAAGCAGGACGTCAAGCTCCTCGGACAGGATATCCGGTATATCAAAGAAAATCCGGAAGGCTTTGCAGATCAGGATTCAGCTGCCTTCTTTGGCTCCACCGGATTTTTCGCCCTCGCAAGCTTTCCATTCATAGCCCTCATCGGACTGGCATTCTACCGCCGGAAGCGGGAGGAAGAGCAGTCGGATATCGCGGGCGCACGGCGTCGCAAAGCGACCGGAGTAGCCCGCAAGCGACTTATTCAGGCCGCTACGGCAATGAAGTCAGGAGACAAACGCCTTTTCTATGATGAGATACTCAAAGCTATTAATGGATATTTTGCGGACAAGCTGGGACTTCCGCTCTCGGAAGTATCCCATCAGCGCATGACCCGTCTGCTGCAACAACATCAGGTTCCGGAAAATCTGATTTCCCATCTTGAGACTGTTCTCAGCCGTGCTGAAATGTCCGTGTATGCTCCAACTGCTGCCTCAGACTCCATGCAGAGCTTTTATACAGATGCAGAGTCTCTGATCAATTCCCTCGAAAGCGCACTTAAAACCGTACCTGTTTATGCCGCTTAAAATCAGATCATTCATCATTCTACTGCTCTGTATCACGGGATTTTTGCCTGGCCTCCATGCCGAGCCGGAAAGTCTCTTTCTTCAGGGCAACAAAGCATACAAAGCTGGAAATTTCAGCGCTGCCGCACAGACCTATCGGGAGGTGCTTAAAGAAGGAAAATACTCCTTTAACCTGTATTACAACCTCGGAAACAGCTATTACAAGCTTGCTGACTATCCCTCGGCGCTGCTCTACTACGAAAAAGCCGCGCGTGTCAAGCCCGGCAACGAAGACCTCGACATCAACCTCCGTCTGGCACGTCTCCATACTACCGATAAGATTGCGTCTCTGCCCGAGCCTTTCCTCAGCAGCCTGATGAATAACATAGGAAGCTCCTCCGTATGGGCATCCTGGACAATTATTATGTTATTCCTCATGCTGGCCTTCGGAGCCACGTATCTCTTTGCCGGACAGCTCTCCCTGCGGAAATTCAGCTTCGGATCTGCCTTTGTGTGTCTGCTCATTGCCATGATTTTCAGCGGATTCGGATTCGCTGCGCGCTCCTCCGAGCGTGACCGCTATGCCATCATCTTCGCGGAGGTCTCTTATATCAAGAATGCACCTTCTGCCGGGTCAGCAGATGCTTTTTATCTCCATGCCGGCACCAAAGTCCAGCTGCAGGATGTCTCCTCCGGATATTCCCTGATCCGCCTCCCTGATGGCAAGAAAGGATGGATTCCTTCGGGAGATATGCGGGAGATATAGGAGTGGATTGAT
>JBBRLW010000123.1:0-6357 GCA_038231115.1 Bacteroidia bacterium | reverse complement strand
CGCAGGAGATGTAGGCTATATTATTTCCGGAATTAAATCAGCCAAAGAAGTCAAAGTAGGCGATACCCTAACCAACAAGCTCAATCCTTCTCCGGATATCATCCAGGGATTTGAGAACGTGAAGCCGATGGTATTTGCAGGCGTGTATCCGGTAGATACGGAGGATTATGAAGAGCTCCGTGATTCAATGGACAGGCTCCAGCTCAATGATGCCTCCCTGATATTCGAACCGGAAACATCAGCCGCGCTTGGATTTGGATTCCGCTGTGGATTCCTCGGAATGCTCCACATGGAAATTATTCAGGAGCGTCTGGAGCGCGAGTACAATATGACGGTCATAACCACCGTCCCCAACGTATCGTATCACGTAACCAATACACGCGGGGAAATGATTGTAGTCAACAACCCAAGCGATCTACCCGATCCCAGCCATATAGATATCATGGAGGAGCCTTATGTATCTGCACAGATCATCACAAAATCTGATTATGTAGGCGCAATTATGTCGCTCTGTCTCGAGCGTCGTGGACTGATCAAGAATCAGATATACCTTACTCCTACCCGCGTAGAACTCAGCTTCGAACTTCCGCTTGGGGAAATCGTATTCGACTTTTTCGATAAGCTTAAGAGTATCTCAAGAGGATATGCCTCCTTTGATTATCACCCGATTGGCTACCGCGAGTCTCATCTGGTCAAGCTGGATATTCGCCTCAATCTGGAGCCGGTGGATGCCCTTTCCGCTATTATCCACCGCGACAAAGCCTATGACTGGGGCAAAAGAATCTGCGAAAAGTTAAAGGAACTGCTTCCACGCCAGCAGTTCGAAATTGCAATTCAGGCAGCCATCGGGACCAAAGTCATTGCTCGTGAGACTATCAAAGCCCTCCGCAAGGACGTAACGGCCAAGTGTTACGGCGGAGATATTTCCCGTAAACGCAAGCTCCTCGAAAAGCAGAAGAAAGGTAAAAAGCGTATGAAGCAGGTCGGTAACGTAGAAATCCCACAGACTGCGTTCATGGCAGTACTCAAGCTTGACTAATTCAGCCCGAGCTATTTAGCGAACTTCAGCTGCTCTTCCTTAATATCGTAATTGAATACCGGACTCCCTGAAATATCCAGCGTCTGGATAGTCGCAATCCGGTGACCTTTCTCACCATGTATGCTGACTTTCCCAAAGTTCTGGATCGCCTGTAAGCTACCCTTGATCCTGAAAGGATTCTCCCCTTCCTTGCCTTTGATAATATCATAATACGGTGTAGAAGTCAGTGGAGAGCTGGTATATTCCATCAGATTATAGCCGCCTTTCGCTATCGAAGGAGTGGATAATAGCTCCGAAAAATGCCGGTCTCCGCTCAGGATCACTACTCCGGAGATTTTGTAGGTATTGATGAAATTTAATAATTCATAGTAGTCATAAGGATAATGCACCATGCACTCCCCTACTTTTATATCGGAGTTAGACACCTGATTTCCATTCACGATGAATTTGAATACCGAATGGGAGCTCAGCAGATTATTCTCCAGCCAGCGCATCTGATCCTCTCCCCAATATCTCTTATTCACATTTGGCTTGCCGTTCATAGAATCCTTTAACTCTTCTTCCGCACGGAAATAACGATCGTCCATCAGGAAAAACTCGGCATCCCCATAATTGAAATTGCCATAAATTCCCTCTCCTTTGCATTGCGCATAAGAGTGATTTCCCCAGTAATTCCGGAAAATCTCGTTTGTCAGGCCTTTGTATTTCCAGCCCTCGTGCGTATCATTCGCACCATAGTCGTGATCATCCCAGATGGCATAATTCGGACGTTTGGCCAGCACCGGCTGTAGAGCGGGAACGGCACGGTCATGGGAATACCGATACATAATTCCGTATGGCGAAGAGTAATCCGCCTCCCGCAGATAGTTGTTATCGCCCATCCATATCATAAAGCGGGAAGTATCCCTGGCCATAGGCTTCAGAATATCCGTAGAAAGTCCGTACGGCTTACCCGGACGGTCGTATGCGGAGTCATTAAGATAGAGACAGGATCCAATGAGGAAAGAGAAATCCGGTGCCGGACGGCGATATTCCCAGAGATCACGGGTCATAAACTCCGTCGGATAATCCAGACTGATCTTTTTACCGTCTATAATAATCTGATACCCATACTTCGTATTCATTTTCAGCTCAGGAAGCTCGATTTTGCAGGGATTGTAAGCCGCACCGAGCGTACCCTGATACTTCATACGCATTCTGGACTTTGGCTCAGAAAGCATAAAATACTCAATCTCAAGCTTTTCTACCGAGGTAGCTACTTCAACCCAGATCAACGCCGAGCGATGCTCCACAAAGCCGAGCATCGGGCCGGAAATCAGTCCCTTGTTTGCATTACCTTTCCCTGATAAATCAAGAATACAGATCAGAGCGAAGATTAAAGTCAGAAACTTTTTCATGCTGCAAATTTCGCTGAATTATCCCCTCTGCCCATATTAAGAAGAGGTTAAGAAATTCAGCATAATTTTAACTCAATCTTCACGCGGAAAAAGCCATTATTCGGGATTTTTCCGTTTATTTTGTTAAACTTTTGAATGTGAAACAGCATTACCGGACTATCGTCATAAGCGATCTGCATTTGGGGATTAAAGCTTCCAAAGCCCGCGAAGTTGTCCATTTTCTCAAATCCAATTCCTGTGAGCTGCTTATCCTCAACGGAGATATTATTGATGGCTGGCAGCTTAGAAAATCAGGCGAGTGGAAAAAACGACACTCACGCGTGATGAAGCTGGTTCTGAAATACATGAATCAGAAGGATATGCGCATTATTTATCTCCGCGGCAATCACGATGATTTCCTGGATGAAGTGATCCCTCTGGAGATGGGCAATTTCAGCATCCGCAGAGATTATGTTCTCCAATCCGGATCAAAACGCTATTACATCACGCACGGCGATATCTTCGATAGCATCACGACCAATCTCCGCTGGCTCGCCAAGCTCGGCGATATAGGATACACTTTCCTGCTGTGGTTCAACCGATATTATAATCAGTACCGTACCTGGCGCGGACTTCCCTACTACAGCTTCTCGGCTATGGTAAAGCAGAAAGTCAAATCGGCTGTAAGCTTTATTTCCGATTTTGAAAAAGAGCTCGCCGAAGTAGCCCGCATCCGACACTGCGATGGCGTGATCACAGGACATATTCACCAGGCGGCTGATAAATATATTGAAGGCATCCATTATCTC
Source organism: Bacteroidia bacterium (assembly GCA_038231115.1). Classification (GTDB taxonomy): domain Bacteria; phylum Bacteroidota; class Bacteroidia; order CAILMK01; family CAILMK01; genus JBBRLW01. Next base: position 3,133 of record JBBRLW010000123.1, on the reverse strand, counting down.
AACTCCGGAGACTGGGTAGAGTCAATGACCGCGCTGGTCGAAGATTTTGAGGGGAAATGGAGCATTATTGATTACAATCAATGGCTGGTCACCCATCAGGAAGAGCGTAAAAAGAACAGCAGAGAAAGCTACATCCCTGAAATTTCCATTGTGCCCGCAAGCTGATCCTGATGAGCAGATCAGTAGTTTTTATTATCCAGGGAGAAGGCAGAGGCCACCTTACCCAGGCGCTTTCCCTGAAACAGATCCTTGATAAAGAAGGGATTGTCCTCAAAGCTGTACTCATCGGAAAAAGCTCGGCACGGAACATTCCCGATTTCTTTGTCAAAAAAATTGATGCCCCGCTCGAGCTGTTTGAAAGTCCCAATTTTGTGATGGACAAAAAGTTCAGAGGTATTGACCTCGGGCAGACCATTCAGTTCAACCTCCGCAAAATCCGGGGATACCGGAGCAGCCTGAAGCATATTGAATCCGCCATTCGCAACTATAATCCCGATCAGGTGATCAATTTCTTTGAGCCGCTCACAGGCTATCTCTACGGAAAGAAAAGTGCCTCGCTACCTCCCCTGATCTGTATTGCCCATCAGTATATATTCCTCCACCCGGAGTATAAATTCCCTGCATCAGACCGTTTTCAGGCAAGGATGCTCCGGTTTTTTACCCGCCTTACATCCCGTGGATCAAAAATCCGACTGGCTCTTTCTTTATATCCCGTACCGGATCTTCCTGAAAAGAACATCATAGTTATTCCTCCCCTGCTGAGATCAGAAATAGCCGCACAGGAAATTAAAAACGAGGATTTTATCCTCCTCTATCTCCTCAATGAAGGATTAATAGAGGACGTCATCAGATGGCATGAAAAACACCCGCAGGTCTCACTCCACTGCTTTACCGACAAAAAAGACATGGAAGAGCAATGGAATTATTCTACGGGACTTACTTTCCATGCCCTCAGCGATACTCTATTTCTGAATATGATGGCGCGTTGTAAAGGACTGGTTGCTACGGCAGGTTTCGAATCCATCGGAGAAGCCATGTTCCTCGGCAAGCCTGTCCTGATGATGCCTGTCCCGGGTCATTTTGAACAGTTTTGTAACTCGAGAGATGCCGCCTCAGCCGGAGCAGGCGTATATACGGACAATCACCTTGACCTCAGTCTTCTACTCGATTCTATCAAAGATTATGACCCGGAAGTAAAGACCCGATTCCGGAAATGGTCATCCGAAGGTCAGCTCAGGATATTCGACTGGCTGAGATAAATTTCCCCCGGTACAGCTCCAATGCATTCTGAATGCCGCTCAGCTTCACCAGACATTCCTCATATTCCTGTTCCGGAATAGAATCGTATGTAATGGCGCCTCCCACATGGACAGATAGATTTCCTGCTGCCGGATCATAAATAATTGTCCGGATAATTACATTCAAGTCAAAATCCTGATCCGGACTGAAATAGCCGAGGCAACCGGAGTATATGCCACGTTCGGATATTTCATAGCGGTCAATGAGCTCCATAGCCTTAACCTTTGGAGCACCCGTCATGGAGCCCGCCGGAAATGCTGCCCGAATGGCATCCAAAGCTGAGTGCTCTGTCTTCAGCATCCCTGTAACCCTGGAAATCATCTGATGTACCTGTGCAAAACTGTACACACGGCATAGCTCCGGAACGCTGACGCTACCGGTTTCACATACTCTCGATAAATCATTCCGCACCAAATCAACAATCATAATATTTTCAGCCCGCTCTTTCTCATCCGACTCTAGCTCAGCTTTCAGCTGACTGTCAAGCACTTCATTCTCAGTATTCCGCCTTCGTGTCCCCTTGATTGGTTCAGAGCTGAGTATCTGACCCTGCTTTTGAAGAAACCTCTCCATGGATGAGCATAGTATCGCCTGACTTTCAAGATAATAGTATGCTGAAAATGGATTTGGTGACACTTCACAGAGGCATTCATAGAGCAGATAGGGATTAATCTCATTGGCCTCGGCAGTAAACTGCTGACACAGATTCAGCTCATACACATCGCCTGCAGCAATATGCTCCCTGACTTGATCTACCTTTCCAAGATATTCAGATGTGGACATTTGAGGAACCAGGCTTCCCATGCTTCCTTTTTCAATTGAGGGTCTCTTTCCCTCAAGCATTTGGAGCTGTTCGTATAAGTCGGGATCCTCGGTTATTATTCTGCAGCCTGATTCATCACATATTGCGGTCAATCCGGCTCGGAAAAAACTGAGATCCCACCTGTCCGCTTCATTGGGATGCGTTGGATATAAATCCTCCAGCTCATTCTTCAAATCATAGCCGAAGTATCCGAAGTAGTATCCGTTTTTTGATTCAAGAAGCTTTTCCATCTCCTGAAATGCGCTCCCATACCGTTCTCTGACTGACTCCTGAGGATACAGCCCCGCTATCCAATGAACTTTGGCTGATATGTGTCCATTGGAACTCAGCAGGCAGCCTTTTCCGCCTACCTGGAAATAATTCCGAATCAGCTGGAGCAGATGCTCCGGCAAAGAAATTTCTATCTGCATACGGTACTATAATTGTGGATTTGCGCACGTAATAGCTCAATTCCGAAGCCGGAATGCAAGCCTTAATGCCTTCAAATATAGCCTGGCCATAGTGTAATGCAGCTAAAGAAGGAGCCAGCATCAATGGCTGATAGGGCATTATTTCCGGAGTTTTCCATTCGCCATTTTCAAAATCTACTACCAGCATATGATCTGAAAAAAATTTTCCGAAAGGAATATTTTCCAAACTTATATCTGCTAATTTGCTTCTTTTTACTTTCGTTATTTTAAAATCTTGTGTCGCAATCATATTCGTTAATTTTGATACAAAGAAACAAAAAATAAAACACCTAATAGTTCCGTTTCATGAGTTTAGAGAATATTCAACTTCCGGCTAGGGTTATTAAAGATCTCTTCAAAGATTCTTTAGTTGAATTACAAAGGTTGCAACCAAATCATAAAAAAGCAGCAAACAATGGATTTCAAATGCTCGGTAAGTTTTCAAAAAGGGTACTAATATTGGTGGATAATAACGACGCCATTTATTTACCTGATGAAGAGTTGCAATTTTTATTAGGTATACTCTCTGCTTGTAAACTTACAATGGAAGATGTTAGTATTG
>JBBRLW010000122.1:0-6454 GCA_038231115.1 Bacteroidia bacterium | reverse complement strand
TACTCAGCCGCTGCCGGATTCATACGCTCCAGCTTATTTAGCTCCTTATTGAAGGCAACCGCTGTTTCTTCATTCCATTTTTTTAGCTTGGCTCGTTCACGCAGACTGTCCAATTCCTTATCCGGAGAATCCTGTCCGAGTTCTTCCTGAATGGCGCGCAGCTCCTGATGGAGGATAAAGTCGCGCTGCTGCTTATCCATATCCACCTTGACTTTGCTCTGAATTTTATTCTTCAGGTCAAGAATCTGCTGTTCTTTTGTAAGCTGCTGAAGCACCAGATCCGCCCGCTCTTTGAAGTCGAGCGTTTCAAGAATTTTCTGTTTGAAGGCAACTTCTACGTTCAAATTCGAGGAAATGAAGTTCACCAGAAAACGTGGACTATCTATATTTTTAATGGCAAATGCTGCCTCAGATGGAATGTTTGGCGAAGTGTTGATGATCTGCGTACTAAGATCCTTGAGTGCCCCGACGGTTGCCTCAATTTCTGGATCCTGATCTACTTTCTTGTCATGGATGATTTCAATGGTAGCCTTCAGATACGGATTTTCTTCCAGGATGCTGACGATGTTAAACCTTCTTTTCCCCTGAATGATGGCCGTAGTATTGCCATCGGGCATTTTAAGCATCTTGACAATCTGTGCGACCGTACCTACCTGATGAAGATCATTTTGCGTAGGATCTTCGATATTTTCGTAGCGCTGTGCTACCACACCGATCATTTTATCGCCCTTGTAGGCATCATTGATCAGACGGATAGACTTGTCCCGTCCCACAGTAATCGGAATTACGACGCCCGGAAACAGTACCGTATTCCGTAGCGGTAGCAGAGGAATGGAGCTGGGCATTTGCTCATTATCCATATCATCCTCTTCCTGAGGGGATAACAGAGATATAAGCTCTGGTGCATCCTCATCATTTGTATCGAGCGGAATGGGCATCAGAGTAAAGGATTCGTCAGACATGAAATTGATCTTAATTCTTTGCGCCTAAAATAAGCGGGAGGGCAAATTTAGGTCAGCGGCTCATAAATGCAAATTGCGCGAAGTTTTTAGGCTTCGCCCAATTTGTCAGTTTTGTTGACGTTAAGTCAGTTGTTTTTTGCGTCGGCAGATACCCCCTCATTAGCAAAACTGATGTGACCCGAGTCATCCATATCAATTTTGATGATTTCATCGCGATTCACCTCATCAGATAATATCTTCTTTGATAGCTGATTAATAATTTCCTTTTGAAGGACGCGCTTCAAAGGACGCGCACCGAACTCCGGCTCATATCCCTGACGGGCAAGGTAGGTAATGGCCTTCTCGGATATTTCTACACGTACATCATTAGATGCCAACAGCTTCTCCAGCTCTTTGATCTGTATTTTGACAATATCCCTGATATTTTTCTGCCCCAGCGGCTGAAACATGATCACTTCGTCAATACGGTTGAGGAACTCCGGACGCATCGTTTTCTTAAGCAGATCCATGACCTCTACTTTGGTGGATTCTATTACGCCGTACATATTTTCTTCAGTAGCCTGAGAAAAATTCTCGCGGATGATATGTGATCCTAAATTGGAGGTCATTATAACAATCGTATTCTTGAAATTTACAACACGTCCTTTATTATCAGTAAGCCTTCCGTCCTCAAGCACCTGAAGGAGAACATTATATACATCCGGATGTGCCTTCTCAATTTCATCCAGCAATACTACGGAGTAAGGCTTGCGCCGCACGGCTTCGGTCAATTGACCACCTTCCTCATATCCGACATATCCCGGAGGGGCTCCGATCAGGCGGGATACACTATGCCGCTCCTGGTATTCGGACATATCAATCCGGGTCATCATATTTTCATCGTTGAATAGAAACTCAGCCAGTGCTTTGGCAAGCTCTGTTTTTCCGACGCCCGTGGTGCCGAGGAATATAAAGGATCCGATCGGTTTGCGCGGATCAGATAGTCCGGACCGATTCCGCCTGACCGCATCTGCCACGGCTTCAATAGCATCCTCCTGGCCAACGACCCGCATTCTCAAATGACCCTCCATATCCATGAGCTTTGCCTTTTCGCTCTGTAGCATTCGCTGTACAGGGATGCCTGTCCAGCGGGAAACAATCGCAGCGATGTCTTCGGCATCTACTTCTTCCTTGATCATCGGATGGTCTTTGGCCATTTCGTTTAGCCGCTGCTGACCTTCAGCAAGCTTTGCTTCTGCCTCTCTGATCTTGCCATAGCGCAGCTCGGCAGCCAGCTCATAATTCGCGGCGCGCTCCGCCTGTTCTGCTTCCAGCCTGAAATTTTCTATCGCCTGCTTCTGCTTCTGTATCTCATCAATGAATCCTTTTTCAGTCTGCCAGCGTGATCTGATCGTATTGCGCTTTTCCGATAGCTCCGATATTTCATGTCCGATGCGCTCCAGCTTCCGCTCATCTTTTTCCCGCTTGATGGCTTCCCGCTCAATTTCCTTCTGACGGATCAGCCTTTCCAGCTCATCCAGCTCTTCCGGCATGGAATCAATCTGGAGCCGCATTTTGGCAGCTGATTCATCAATCAGATCAATTGCTTTATCCGGCAGCTGACGGTCAGAAATATATCTCGAGGATAGCTCAACGGCACTAATAATGGCCTCATCCTTAATACGGACTTTATGATAGGTCTCATAGCGCTCCTTAAGTCCCCTCAAAATGGAAATGGCATCTTCCCGGGTAGGCTCATCTACTATGACTTTCTGAAACCTCCGCTCTAAAGCCTTATCTTTCTCAAAATACTTCTGATACTCATTGAGCGTAGTAGCTCCAATAGCACGAAGCTCTCCACGTGCGAGGGCAGGTTTCAGGATATTGGCAGCATCCATTGCGCCTTCTGATGCTCCGGCTCCTACAAGCGTATGGATTTCATCTATAAATAGAATAATCTCCCCCTCTGACTGTGTAACTTCCTTAACAACTGCTTTAAGGCGCTCTTCAAATTCTCCTTTGTATTTTGCCCCTGCTATAAGCGCCCCCATATCCAAAGAAAACATCAGCTTGTTTTTCAGGTTTTCCGGAACATCTCCATTGATGATTCGGAATGCTATCCCCTCTGCAATAGCTGTCTTTCCGACGCCTGGCTCGCCAATCAGGATCGGATTATTTTTTGTCCGGCGTGACAGGATATGTATTACCCGCCGGATTTCTTCGTCTCTGCCAATAACCGGATCAAGCTTTCCATTCTGTGCCAGCTCATTGAGATTCTTGGCATATTTGTTTAATGCATTATAGGTAGATTCCATATTCTGATTCGTCACTTTTTCTCCTTTTCTAATTTGATTAATACTTGCTTCCAGATTTTTTTCATTCACTCCCGATTTTTTCAGTAGCTGAGCTGTCATATCATTGCTCATCACTATCCCCAGAAGAATATGATCTACGGATATGTAGTCATCACCTGCTTTTTTGCTCAGTTCAGATGCTTTATTCAATGCCGTATTCGCATAGCTGCTGAGAAATGTCTGACCATCTGTACCCGATACCTTCGGAAATTTAGCGATCTGATTATCCAGTTCCTGATTCAGACTGTCTAAGTTTACATGCAGCTGTTGCAAAATAGGAATCAGATAGCCGTCATCCTCGCTTAGTAATCCTTTGAGAATATGCTGAACCTCTATAGCCTGATTGCTATTACCCGAGGCAAGTCCCTGTGCTTTGACAATTGACTCCTGTGCTTTGGTAGTGAAAGTATTAAAATCCATCTGTTTTTTTACAACAATCGGATATCAAAGAATACTCCACTAAGAAAAAACACTGACTAAGCAGACTATTTGTCATATTAATTTACCTCTCTAATAAAAATTCCGGACAATATGTCTTAATTTTCGGCTACTTTTTTGCAAATTGATCTCTGTATTTCCAATTATAATTCTAATAATGCGTTTTAAAATATATTTCGCTTTAGTCATATTCTCCCTGATTTTCTTCGTTAATTCTAATACTGCAATTGCTCAGACTCAGGACTCTGCCGTATATACCGATCCGGCTAAATCCCAAACAGGAGCGGTATATAAGAAGAAATATCCGACCAAGACCTCCAAAAACAGCAAGTCGAAAAAGAAGCAGATCACTGATTCAAGCAGTCTGCGGGAGTTTGTCAAGCACCTGACCCCAGGCGGATTTTTCAACTTCGGTATTAGCAATGGTTCTTCCTACCTGGAAGTAGATCCTCTTATCGGATATAAATGGCTTAATGACAAGATGATTTCGGGCGTGGGTGCTACATATATTCAGTACTGGTTTTCATCTCCAGGTATTCCAACCAGGACTACAAGTATATTCGGTGGACGCTTATTTACCAATTATGAGGTTTTCCAGAGCTTTTTTCTCCACACGGAAATTGAAGCCTTAAACTGGGCAGGGAAAGAAAACTATTATGGGGAAAAAGTGAAAATATGGTCTTTAAGTCCGTTAGTCGGTGGAGGTATTCGGCAAAAGTTCAGCGAGCGCGGATCATTTAATCTCTATCTCCTCTATAACCTCGCCTACAATGCCCATCCCGAAAACTTCCCGTACACCAGTCCGCTGATTATCCGCGCCGGATTCTTCTTTTAGGTTCGCAGATCAATTGACAGGTGGGGAAATTTTACAGAATATAATCCTCATATTCGTATTTGGAAATAAGTACGGATATGTTCAAATTTACCACCTATCGTTTTGTACTTACCCTTACCCTGATTCTGGGATACTCTCGCCTTTTGGCCACTCCCTGGCCGTACCAGCTTGGAATCAAATCCTCCTATACCACAGATACATCCGGGAAATGGCTGAGAAAAACCAGTATAGATTCTATATTTTACGATAACAATCCCATGACGGTCAGGCAGCATGGATGGCTACACTTAGGAAAGGGCTTATATTCTTCCGACAGTGTCACACTCGACAAGTATAGCAAATATAAATTTGATACAAAGGGGCGTCTAATTTATTCAGAAAATTATATGCTCTATAAAAAGGTTCTTACAGATTTTGGCACTACTGAAACCTTTTTCTTTGATAGTGCTAAAGTAATTGGTTATCAGCGATTCTGGACAAACGATTTTGGAAATTTCGATATGAATCTTTTAAGGAATTACAAGAGTACATCAGGATTGGACAGTTTAAAAATTAATGTCTTTCAGGATGATGCGCAAAAGAAGCGAACAGATAGCATTTACTATTATACAAAAACCAATCTCGACAGTATCAGGGAAATTAATATCATCAACGATACCCAGACAATTGTCTCAGTATGTTTTGACAGGCATTCCAAAGACACTTTGATAACAAGATTCTACCAGAAAATGTGGGACATCAGTGGAAATCACTACACTACTTTTCATCAGATATCGGACTCCGCAGGGCATTTGATATTCGAGCAGACTCAGGGCGACTATCCCATACATTCAGATAATTTTCAGGGAATAATTACCTATCAATATAATGTATCAGGGCTTCTGGCAGAGAAAAGAGAATACTCCGGCGGTACGCTCAGGGATTCAGGTACTTTGAGACCAGCCCTGTCCCTGATAGCTCAATACACGTATGACTCCTTAGGATATTATAAACAGATATTCTACAAGCCTTATGAAAAGGGGATATGTAAAAATGCACACGTAGATGACTATCAATATCTTGTAAAATTTAATGACGTTGTTGAAGTCAAGACATCAGAACATTTGCCAGATATTTATCCCAATCCCTTCAGTAATTCCTTGCATATAGATTGCCCCGAGAGCTTCTCCGCCCAAATCTATGATCTTCAGGGAAGACTGCTACTGATTGTCCCCAAATATGGTACGGATATCAATACGGCCATTCTATCCACAGGGATGTACGTGCTGAAAATATCGTTTCCTTCCGGAAAAGTAGTGTCTAAGCTAATTGCAAGAGAGTAGTTTTTATTTGCTACCCTTCCCGAACTCCTTAACCGTCCGCCGGACTCCTTCCGCATTACTGATCGGCTCCCATTGGAAGCGCTGCTCAAACTTCGTGGAGTCGAAATTATAGTCTCGATCATACTGATACAGCATTTCTTTCAACTCTCGCATAAAGGGAATAAATAGACCCAGCGCACCAATCATCCAGTTAGGAAGAACACTATGCTTATGCGCTACGCCCATTTCCTGTGCGAAAAATCCGACCCATTCCTTACCCGTCATACCTTTGGAAGTAGGCAGATGCCAGGCTTCGCCATAAGCATCCTCCGTATTGCCGAGTAATGCCGTAGCACGGGCAGCCTCCGGAGTAAATGTGAAGTTGTGCAATTTGGTATCATCCGATAGCCACTGCGCTTTTTTACCTTTCACAAAGTTCTTATATACCGTCTCAATAACGAAGCTCTTGTCATTATCCGGTCCGTAGAAGTCTGCTGCACGGGCAATCAGCGCCTGAACTTTTCCGGATTTTACGTCATCCATAATCATCCGGACCAATTCCGCCCTGACTTCTCCCTTTTTGCT
>JBBRLW010000121.1:0-6462 GCA_038231115.1 Bacteroidia bacterium | reverse complement strand
CGGCTACGAAGGCAACGGCAACAAAATCTGCCGCCAAAGCTACCGGAACTGAAAAAAAGAAAACTTCCTGATCAGGATTAGTGTTCTGTACTATTAGTTTCACACATGAGTGAAGATATAAGTGAACGGGAAATCAAGGCGCTTATCAGCTTATTGGATGATACCGACGAGGAAGTTCTGAAGCATGTCCATGAAAAGCTGATGAGCTATGGCGAGCCTATACGCAAGTATCTCGAGGATCAGTATCTTGCGGAGCCTGACCCGGATATGCAGCTCAGAATCAATGACATGATTGAGCATATCCATACGGTAACGCTTCGCGAGCTACTTCTGCAATGGGCACAGTCTGGTGCGCAGGATCTTTTTGAAGGAGCATATCTGGCCGCTAAATTCAAGTATCCCGATCTTAATAAGGAAGCCCTGAACATTCAGCTGGAAAAAATCCGGCTGGATTGCTGGCTGGAATTAAACTTCCAATACTCTCCTATTGATAAGATTAGGGTACTGAATCATATCTTTTTCGATGTTGTTCAATTCTCCGGAAACATTGAGAACTACCATGCACCTGATAATTCTTATATCAATAGAGTGCTGGAGCTTAGGCAGGGCAATCCGATCAGCCTTGCAATCATATATAGCATCATCTGTCAGCGGCTGAATATTCCGGTTTTCGGAGTCAACCTGCCTCAGCATTTTGTCCTGGCCTATAAGGATGATCTTTTTATAGATCAGAGCGCGCTCACATGGAACCGATATATGGATCAGCATGTAGCTGGCGATGTACTGTTCTATATCAATCCATTTAACAAGGGAGCTATATTTTCACGCGCCAATCTGGATCAGTTTCTTAAACAGATTAATATCCCGCCATCGGATATGTATTATCTGCCGTGCTCCAACGTAGACATTGTATTGCGTATTTTCCGCAATCTCATCCATGCCTATACCAAGCTAAACGATGAAATCAAGGTAGAGAAGCTCAATGATCTCGTGCTACTACTGCAGCCTTTCAGCGAGATGTTGTAGGAGTATCAGAGCAGAATTCGTCAGATTTACACTTGTACGTGCTGAATATGACTCCGATTACTTCCCAATGCAGAATTTCTCAAAGATTTCTCCCAGTAATTCATCATTCGTGATTTCTCCCGTGATGCGGCCTAATGCTTCGAGCGTTAGCCGGATATCAGTAACAATCAAATCCGTTGGAAGGAGCGCCAAAAACGCTGCACGGATATGTCCGAGGCTTAATAAAGCCTCCTGCAAGGCCTCATAATGCCGCAGATGCGTCACTATCGTTTGCTGCGCGGCTCCTTCATAAGATCGTGCAATATCTGTCAACCGAGATTTAAGCAGATCAAGCCCCGCTCCAGTCAGTGAGGATAAGGATACAGATAATTGTTCCTGATTTCCCTCTTTACCCTCACTCAGTAAGTCTGACTTGTTTGCAAGAAGTATCAGATGCTGATCTTTTCGTAACCCGAGCGCGGAAATTTCCCGCTCCAGTTCCGATTTTTCTGTCTGGCTCACATCATAAAGATAAAGGACGATATCGGCTTCCTCCAAGCGCTGGCGGCTGCGGGCAATGCCCATCGATTCCAGCACGTCAACTGTTTCGCGCAGCCCCGCCGTATCAATAAATCTGAATCGTATGCCTTCTATGGTCATCGTATCCTCGATAGTATCCCGCGTAGTTCCCGGAATGGGAGATACCATCGCCCGATCTTCATTCAGCAGCTGATTCAGCAGCGTAGATTTACCCGCGTTGGGTCGTCCGGCCAGCACTACTTTAATTCCATTTTTGAGGACATTTCCATATCTGAAAGATTCCGCCAGTGATATAACCTCCAGCGTAATTTGATCTAATAAGGTACTAAGTTGAAAGCGATCGGCAAATTCCACGTCTTCCTCCGCAAAGTCTAATTCCAATTCGATGAGCGCCGTAAAACGGAGCAATTCCGCGCGTAGCTTTTTCAGCTGCCGCGAAAATCCGCCCCGCATTTGATGCATCGCCGCCCGATGCTGTGCCGCTGACTCCGATGCAATCAGATCCGCCACCGCTTCTGCCTGTGCCAGATCCATTTTTCCGGCACTGAAGGCACGCATGGTAAACTCTCCCGCAGTGGCGAGTCGTGCCCCCTTAGCTATCAGCAATTCTATGACACGCTGCAGAATATACATCGAGCCATGACATGAAATCTCTACCGAATCCTGTCCCGTATAAGACTTCGGTGCGCGAAAAATGCTGAGTATTACGTCATCAATAATTACCTCCCCATCCATTACCGCCCCATAATGGACGGTATAGCCTTTCGACTCCCGAATATCTTTTCTAGGGAAAACAGCCTGTGCAATTTCTACCGCATTCCTGCCAGAGAGGCGTATTACTCCAATGGCGCTTACTCCGGAAGCAGTGGCCAGCGCAGCTATCGTATCGTCTGAGCTATAGTTCATTTATATCCTCAAAATTAGGCCGAAGACTCAGCATATCTGACTTATCCGTTTCAGCATACATATTGATATACATTTAGACTGATTCCAGATAACTTCTTTTCTCTCTTTTGAATAGCTTAAGAAGTATTCCCAGTATTATAGGGATTATTTACTAAAGTTCCGATTTTTTTATGGGAAATTTTAGTTAATTTTGGAATTGCCATTGGTTTAGCTACATCATTATGAAGAGACTGTTAACAATTATGGGTATGGTATTATGCTGGATGTTCTTCCAGCTTACGCCTGCCAAAGCCACCCACTTAATGGGTTCCGATATTACATGGAAGTGTAAGGGAAAGGATACCTATGATGTTACGATCACGGTTTACCGTGATTGCAATGGTATTGCATTGTCTCCGGGTTCTTATAGCTGGACAGCATGTGGTGTAACTAAATCAGGTAGTGTTACTGTAGGTACGCCCAAGGTTAAAGAAATAACACCTACATGTAAAAAATCGTGTACCCGTTGCAGTAAATCGGCCCCGAATACATACGCTCCAAATCCATCATGTAGTTTTCAGTATGGGATTGAGCAGGTACAGTTTACAGGTCGGCTTATTCTGAAAGGTCTGAAGGCTACGTGTTGTGATGTGAAACTTTCATGGACAGACTGTTGCAGAAACTCTGCCCTGACAACCGTCACGCCGAACTCATTTTATGTGGAAGCGACGATTAACCGATGTCAGCCTAAATGTGATAACTCTCCGTATTTTACCACTCCTCCGGTTGCGATTGTTTGTACAAATCAGTGTATTACCCTAAACCCGGGAGTTAATGATGATGATCTGGATGCCAATGGCAATCCTGACTCAATCGTTTATTTCATTACCAAGCCGTATGAGTCATCTGGAACGGCAGTTTCATATAATTCCCCTTACACATATCAAAAGCCCTTCAAATATAAAGGATTTCCGAAAGGGCCAAAACTGATTTTTGCGCCACCAGACTGTAATGGGTTTTATATTGACTCAGCTACTGGAGATATTAATTTTCAGGCTATTAAGAAAGACCAGACAGTCGTTGCATTTATGGTGGAAGAGTGGGGCAAAGATGCTACCGGAAAGCCTTATAAAAAAGGATCTACTCGAAGGGATCTACAGCTCATCATTATTGACTGTAAGACCAATAAAGTACCTCAGCTATCCGGAATCAACGGAACTACTGTTACAGATATAGATTTCTGTGCCGGTGAAAAGAAATGTTTTACAGTCAATTCATACGATGCTGATACAAAAGATACGGTGTCTATGGATTGGAACAAAGCCATCCCAGGTGCTGATTTTACCGTAGAAACCGGAAAACAGCATCCCAAAGGCACATTCTGCTGGCAGCCTGGCAACGATAAAGCGAGAAATTATCCTTATCAGTTTGTAGTTAGTGCACATGATGATGCATGTCCTGTAAATGGAAGAACAGCCAAATCCTTCCGGGTTCGGGTGCATCCTTCTCCTCAGCCGCAGGAAGTGATCAAAAAAATATCCTGTGGAGGAGTACAATTTGTGGCTTCGCCAAAAGCCGGATCTCAGATTTCCCACTACGTTTGGGGTGGTGACGATGCGCTCAACGGCAATAAAGACTCTATTACTCACCACTATAAAAAAGGTGGCACCTATAAATGGACATTAAACGTTGAGAATGTATTTCATTGTCAGAATCAGGATTCGGGGAGTGTGAAGATTGATCCGTATGTGGATGTTAATGTCCCGCGGGATACGATTGTCTGCCAGACCGATAGTCCTACCCTGTTCTTCGTTGCTACACAGTCCGGCGGAACCGGTCCCTTCACCTACAAATGGAATCAGGGAACGGCAGGCCCATCTTTATCGGCGAAAATCACCAGAGATACCTCTTTCTACATAGCCATCCATGACTCTACCGAGAAATGCGATAACTACGATACCGTAAAAATCAAAGCCAAAGTAGCGCCCAAGCCACAGCTGGGGCCTGATCAGCGCCTCTGCTTCGGAGAGCCTACGCTCATCGGCGATACCAATATCACCGAGCCGCATGTAGCCTTCATCTGGACAGGCCTCTCCAAGCCGACTGTTATACAGTCCACGCTCAATGCCCTGACCGTCAAAGACTCCGATACCTATGTGCTCTCTACTAAAGACTCCATCGGATGCAAAAACGCCGATACCGTGCAGGTACTCTATAATCAGTCGATCAAGATCACCGGAGGCAACCAGATCATCTGTGAAGGCAACGTGAGCCTCTATGCCTCCAAAGGCGGAGACCCGGGTGCCCTCTATCAGTGGTATCTCCTGAGAGATGGCTCTACGATCTATCCTTCGCCCAAGCTCGAATACACCGGATACCGCTACAATCTGGCTGCGGTGAAGGACAAGGACAAAGTCTATCTGGTGACGGCTTCCCAGATGTACAAAGGCGTATCCTGTTCCGATTCCGATACGGTCGCGTTCACCGTCAAGCCCCGTCCGGTGGTGAAAGTATCTCCGGTGCCGGATCAGTGTGCCAATAACCCTTCCTTTGATTTGCAGTCGTATGCCAATGTAGTAGGCGGAATCTGGACGATGGTAGACACCAATTATGCTTCGGCGATTAAAGGCTCGACCTTCTATCCCGAGAAAGCGAATCCGGGTACGGGCAACAAAGTCCGATATTATTACCTGAACAGCTATACCGGATGCGATTCTACAGTGTACATCACGATACAGGTCAATCCGCTGCCGGTGGTGAAGATCCCGCACGATACGTTTGTTTGTCAGGATGCGGCCAAAGCCTTTGCACTGAATCTGCTGAGTCCTTCGCCTTCCGGCGGAACGTTCTCCGGACTGGGTGTGAGCAACAATAACTTTGACCCCTCCCAGCCGGGTGTGGGCACAGGCAGGAAGCTCGTCATTTACACGTATAAAGATATTTCCAAGGCCTCGGCCTGTACCAATAGCGATACCGCCTTCATCTTTGTGCTGAAGAAATTGTCTCCCAATGCGGGACAGTATGATAATACCTGTGCATCGGGCGATGACTTCGAGCTGACCGGTACACCTGACAAAACCCTCGACTCGACCATTGTCCAGCGCTGGATTGCTCAGGATGCCGCGACAGGACTCGACCTGCCCAACTCCACAGTAACATTAGAGACCGATGGACGGACGCTGTTTCACCCGAAACGTGCCGTCAACAATACCAATACCTCGCTTGACGTGAGACTCATCCTTGAGGTAGCCTACAAAGGCGGCAGATGTCCGCGATATGACACGAGCCTGTTCTCGATTGTTCAGCGCCCGTATCCTGACTTTGCGATGGCGACCCAGAGCTTCTGCTCTTCGTCAGAACCCGTTGAGATCAAGACCAAAGAGACAACAGGACGTAGAATATTTACCCTGCCCGAGAATCCATCAGCGATCAAAGGCGGATCCTATTTTGATCCTGCGGCTGCCGGCAAGGGCGTGTTCAAAATCAGATACCGATACATCGCTACTGTGAAAGGCGTGCAGTGTCCTGCCGATACTTCGACCCTGTTTACGGTGTACAGTCCGGCTACGGCCAGCTTCTCCTCCGATACGGTGTGCGAAGGCGAGGACTTCAGCCTGAAAGGAGATACAACGAATGCGGCGTCTATCCTATGGACATCCCAGGATGCGACGGGGACATTCTCGGCGCCATCTTCTGCGGCGACCAAATACACTCCGGGCAAGACAGACCGTTTGACGGGTCAGTTTGTAGTAACGCTGCGTGCGGTCAAAGAGAGCACCGCTTCTCCGTGTGATGACGCGGTGATTACCCAGCGGGTGATCATTCCATCGAAGCCGAAGCCTGACTTTGAGGCCGATCCATTATCAGGATGTGAGCCATTGAAAGTCAGATTTAGAGACCTGAGCAATTACGGGAACTCGGTCGTGAAATCATTGTCATGGAACTTCGGCGACTCAGCCGGATCAGCCAATACATCCTCCGATCAACGTCCGAGCTATACCTACCTCTACAATCCGGACTGGAAGGGAGGCT
>JBBRLW010000120.1:0-6520 GCA_038231115.1 Bacteroidia bacterium | reverse complement strand
CGCTGGGTGCGGCTCAGAAGTACTACGCTACTCAGATGCTGGAAACAGAGGAAGGAAAATCTATTGCCCTGCCCTATCTGAAAGAGCGGAAAATGCCTCTGGAAATTGCAGAGAGCTTCGGCCTGGGCTGGGCACCGAAAGCCTATAACAGCTTCAGCTCTTATGCGCTAAATAATGGATTTAGCAAGGAGATACTGATAGGTTCAGGGATATGCTATCAGACCGATGAGGGGAAGGCTGTTGACCGATTCCGCGAGCGGCTTATGTTCCCGATCCATAATCCGCAGGGGAGGGTCGTAGGATTTGGTGGACGCACGTTGGGCAAGGCCGATAACGTCGCCAAGTACATTAACTCTCCGGAGTCCGAAGTATATCAGAAGAGCAAAATCCTGTACGGAATGTTTCAGGCCAAGCAGGCCATCCGGCAGCAGAGTGAATGTATCCTTGTAGAAGGCTACATGGACGTAATTTCCATGCATGAGGCCGGATTGAAGAACACGGTTGCCATATCTGGTACGAGCCTGACGGAGGATCAGCTAAAGCTCATCCGACGCCATGCTGCACGTGTTATATTTCTGTTTGATGGGGATGCTGCGGGCCAAAAAGCGGCCATGCGGGGTATTGATCTGTCGCTAAAGGAAGATCTCGAAATTCAGCTGGTAACGCTTCCCAAAGAACATGATCCCGATAGCTTTGCCAAAGCCCATCGCGAGGAAGAAATCAGAGAATACCTCAGCAAAAATGCTGAGAATTTTATTCAATACAAGGCGAGGGTATTATCTGGAGATCGGAAGGAGGACCCTATGGTTCGTGCTCAGGTTCTTAAAGAGATAACGGATTCTCTGGGACTCATTGCCGACCCTATCAAGCGCGAGGCTTATATCCGCGAGCTAAAGCGTGTAATGGGCGTAGATGACCGTCTGATTTATGATCAGCTCCGGAAAATTGCAGTCAAGAATATTAAGCGAGAGTTTGATGAAGAGCGTAATCAGGGTAGTAACCAAGATATTCCTCCGGATGATTTCTTCAATGATCCTCCTGCTACGGATATTAGAGTCATTAATACTTCCGTTCATCAGGAGCGGCAGATTATCCGTGATCTGATCATATATGGAAATAAGCCGTATCCAGAGTTTCGAAATGTAGCGGAGTACATTGTAGATCAGTTTGAAGAAATAGAATGGGAAGATTCCCATTGTAAAACCATTTACGAGGATATATCCAGGACTGTTCAGAAAGAAGAAGAGTCCCCTGACTTCTCGCATTTTATAAACACGGGTGACGCTGATCTTCAGAATTTCGTTACCAATCTGGTAATGGAAGCGCATCAGCTGGATGCTGGCTGGGAACGTGTCCTGGAGATGCATATCGTTACGCCGGAGGAGAACTATCAGGCGGAAATAGATCAGGCGCTGGACTACTTTATGTTCCGGAAAATACTCACCATGCTCCGGAAGAATGATGCGGAGATGAGAGAAAATCAGCAGGATGAGGATAAAGTGATGCAGCTGCTTCAGATGAAGCAAAAGCTCAATTTTATGAAGCAGGAAATACTTCAGAGAAGAGGGATAGACATGTTGTAGCCGAATGAATCGGAATTAATCTTTTTCCTTAATTTTACCGGAAATACAATTTGATTAATGAAACTATCTAACATCTACAAGCTGATGGCCATTGCGGTAGCATTTGCCTCCTGCTCTAAAAAGAGTGACACTACCACTCCGACAACTACGACCACATCCACAACAATGCAGACATGTATTCTGAAAGACATCAAGGATAGCAGCGGATCCCTGATATCATCCATTACCTACACAGGATCCCATTATTCTCAGATCCAGGTTTATAATGACAATACTGGAAATGCTGCTCAAACTTATAAATTCAAGTATAATAGTGCGGGAAGTATTGATCAGGTAGATCAATTTGACTTGTCTAATAATCAGACTCAATCCTTCAAATATCTATATGATGCCAATAATGGCGGAAGGCTTGCTGCCATTGACCGTTATGAATTTTCTCTTTCCGGAACGGCAGTGGCCAAGCAGGAGTATCAATTTAAATATGAGAATAATCTGATTACGCATGTTTTAGGTGCAAACAGACCTAATCAGCAGTTTGTGCAGAATGAATACTGGGACTATGTATATGATACCCGAGGGAATATCACCAACATTACGCACTACACGGGACCTACCGCTGTATCAGCCAACAAAGACTATACGGAAGTATTGACGTATGACTCCATGAACAATCCTCTGAAGAACATTGCATTTAATGCAATTCAGCCGACCAACGACAGACCCGAGCTTTATCCTCATATAGAGCTATGGAAATCAGCCAATAATATCAGATCAAGAAAAACTACCTACTATGATGGTACTACTAATGTTAACTACTTTGTAGTCAGTAAATACAATAGCAATAACCTGCCAGATCATTCTTCCGGACGCTTTATCTCTTCCGCACCCATCCGTACCGTGTTTTTATCCTTTGGATACGATTGTAAATAGAACTTACAAATATCAATTAAACAGAAAAGCCTGAGCGTATTCGCTCAGGCTTTTCTGTTTTTACTATAAAAGGAATTACTATTGAATTGTCTCGTCAATGACGTAAGCCAGGAAATAATCCTCGCCATCCTCTTTGCGAAGCTCGAAGCGTATCTCAAAATCTCTTGCGTAAGAATTTTTCTCGATACGTCCGGAAATAAATCCGCCTTCAGGCTGATATTCAAATGCAAGTACTTTCAGATTTTCTTTGAAGTCGAGCTTCTTTTTACCGTATAGCTTATAAAGTGCTTCCTTGGCACACCAGATTACGTGAACGATGCTCGACCTGTCACTGCATTTATTAACGAAGAGCATTTCCTCAGGCGAGATGAACTTATGAGCGACTTCCTCGATATTCAGCCTTCTCTTCTGAAGGTCAACACCTACCGGATGAGAACTAACAAGAACAGCTACCAGCTCTCCGGAGTGGGAAATGGATAGATTGGTACGGGAGTCCTTTAGAAAAGGCTTGCCATTCTCATCAGTTTGAAGGTCAATGAATTTAGTAGTATTGAGCATTTTACGCAATAATACTCTTGAGCTAAGCCAATGGAGGCAGCGGGTATCAGTTTTCAAAGCGTTGAAGCTCAGAATATCCTCCTTCCCCCATTGAAGAGCCCATTTAAGCTCATTAGTACTCTCCTCAATGTGCCAGATCCCTATTCGGGTATCTTTTTCAATTTCTTTTTCTACTATGACCGGCATAGGTTCTGTATAAAAGCAGGTTTGAATGCTAAATAGCTGGCGAATTCAATCCCGCATTTGATTAATTTAGGCAATGCAAATATATAAGTTTGCTGCAAAAAGCGTTCATAATTGAAATCCATCTCTATTCAGCTACAGGCTCAATTTCTCGGGCATAAAGACGCAATTTACGCACTCTGTCCGACTGAAAATCCAAATGAATTTTTTTCTGCCGGTGGCGACGGAAGGATTGTGCGCTGGAACATTGATCACTTTGAAACCGGAAACGTTCTTGCCAGCCTTCCTGAGACGATTTATAAAATCCGATTTAATCCGGCATCCCAAATACTGCTGGCGGGGACACGCTTCGGTAATCTGTATCAGTTCGAACTACAAAGTAATAAACTGATCAGCTCTCAGAAACTAAACGGCGACATCTTCGCTCTAATTTTCGACAGAGATAATAATATCCTCGCCGGAACTTCAGAAGGATACATCTACCGTTTGGCGTGCCAGACTTTAGAAATTATGGATGTACGCAAAATATCGGATAAGTCCTGCCGTGCCTTGATGCTCCGCAATGACATCCTGATCAGTGGATGGAGCGACGGTATGATTCGCATGCATCAACTCGGCTCTCTGAGTATAGGGACTGAGCACTTTGCTCATCAGCCATCTACTTTTTGTTTGTGGGAAAATTCTCTCACTGGAGATGTGGTTTCGGGTGGAAGAGATGCACATCTCAAAATATGGGCTATCGATAAACCAGATCAATTCCAGGAATTACAGTCTATTCCTGCTCATAACTTTACTGTTAACTCCATCTGCGGACTTGCCCCTTCTCATTTTGCTACTGGCAGTAGAGATAAAACCATTAAAATATGGGATAGCTCGAGCTATAGCTTGCTAAAAGTCATTGACTATGAGCGATACAAGCTCCATACGCATTCCATTAATACGCTTCTATATCTTCCGGATTATGATCTCCTGATTTCCGGAGGTGATGATAAACGAATTAACGCGATTCGTATTTCCCCAGCAGAACTAAGTGTTTAATTCCGATATTTGCCGCAAGCAATATGATACTTACTGACAAGAAAATTCTTCAGGAAATGCAATCCGGAAATATCCTGATTGAGCCATTTGATCCTGCCTGTCTGGGAACTAATTCATACGATGTACATCTCGGGAAATATCTGGCTACCTATAGGGATCAGTTTCTGGATGCGAAAAAGCACAATCAGATTGATGAGTTTGAAATTCAGGAAGAGGGTTTTGTTCTACAACCCGGGACTTTATATCTGGGTGTAACTGAAGAATATACGGAAACCCATGCGCACGTTCCTTATTTGGAAGGGAAGTCCAGTGCCGGACGCCTCGGAATATTTATTCACGCCACTGCCGGGAAAGGGGATGTAGGCTATTGCAATACCTGGACACTGGAAATCACTGTTGTTCAGCCTATTAAAGTATATGCCGGAATGCCGATTGGCCAGCTTATATACTTCAACGTAGATGGTGACATAGAGAATCTCTACAACAAGAAGCAGAATGCCAAATACACAGGCAGGACTCTAAAGCCAATTGAGTCCATGATGTGGAAGAATAAGTTTTAGGAAGCCTTTTCTTTAAGCCAGTCTGTCATTTTCCGAAAGGCGAGCGCACGATGGCTGATCCGGTTCTTTTCTTCGGAATCCATTTCGGCAAAGGTTATGGCGTATCCCTCCGGGATAAATACCGGATCATATCCAAATCCTCCGCTGCCGCGTGGCTGATCTATAATTTGACCTCTGCATATCCCTTCAAATATGTGGATGCTGCCTTCATAAATAAGCGTTATAACTGTGCGGAATTGAGCAGCTCTGTCCGCAATTCCTGATAGGTTATCAAGCAATAGTGCCAGATTAGCCTGACTGTTTCCATGCTCAGCGGCGTATCGTGCTGATTTCACTCCGGGCTGGCCTCCAAGAGTATTTACTTCAAGGCCGGAGTCATCAGCAAAGCAGTCCTGATTTGTCCTCAAATAGACATAATCGGCTTTTATTTTACTGTTTTCTGAAATGGTGTCGCCGTTTTCCTCAATCTCTTCCACTATTCCAACATCAGAGAGCGTCTTCACCTGCATGCCTGGTGGTAGCATCTGCTGAATTTCCCTGGCCTTGTTTTGATTGTGTGTAGCAAATATGAGCTGCATTATCAAATTGTTATTTTAGTTCATCTCAAACATGGATTTCAGCCCTTTCCAGAGAATTTTTTTCATGGCAATGTCTTCTTCAATTTCTTTAAGACAGGGCATGGCTAAGAGCGTTCTGGATCCGGACTGGGTAAGCTCACCCATCCGGATGGCTTCTCCCATTTCCTCATAATCAATCCCAAAGCTGATGATATTCTTGCCTTTAAAAGTATCAAGCTTGCTGAACTCAAAGCTTTCTTTCTGAAGAATATACACAAAAGCCAGAGAATCAGAGTCCTTCTGAACGGCCATCATGACTTTTTCAAGAAACGAGCTTTCGGATTTGACCATTTCTCTTATGCTTCCGCATTTGACAATCACAACCGTATCTGAATCCAAATTGCCTTTTAAATGCTCAGCTAAAGGAGCTAAGGGTTCCGTTATACTTTGTCCATCCTCTGTATGCTGAACTTCTTTCAATACATATATTGGCTCATTGAATATATAAGGATATGCTGCCGGGCTAATAGTCTCTTCCATGTATGGTATATCCCCGAGGTTGCTTTAAATTTTAGTAAATTGCGGCTTCGGAATATTTCTATGTCCTACGAAATTAAGGTTAGCAAAACGAATAAATCACGCATTTCGGAAGTTGATTTCAACAACATTGTCTTCGGAAGAGAGTTCTCCGATCACATGTTTGTTTGTGATTACACAGACGGAGCCTGGCATGACCCGCAGATTATCCCCTTTCAAAATCTCTCCCTGAGTCCTGCTGCGGTTGTACTGCATTATGGTCAGGAAATTTTCGAGGGAATAAAGGCATACAAGCATTCCGATGGTTCGCCTGTAATCTTCCGTCCAGATCAGAACTGGAACCGAATGAATCACTCGGCTACCCGCATGGCGATGCCGCATATTCCCGAGGAGCTATTCATAGGTGGTATCCGAGCATTGGTTGATCTGGATCGCGACTGGATTCCGGGAACTCATGGAAGCTCGCTGTATATCCGTCCATTTATGATCGCAACCGATGCGTATGTAGGTATTAAAGCATCTGATTCTTATAAATTCATCATATTTACGTGTCCTGTAAACTCTTACTATAATG
>JBBRLW010000119.1:0-6664 GCA_038231115.1 Bacteroidia bacterium | reverse complement strand
AGGCATTGTCCTCGGAGGAGACCGCTACACAAATGTATCTGATTCTATCGGCCCGAAAGTCGGCCTGTTTATCAATGACTCAAACTTCCGTGATGGTGGATTAACCAATCAGAATCCTACATTACTGGCTTATCTGTCAGATGATATTGGCATCAATACCTCGGATAATGGCATCGGACATGGCATCACCGGCTGGATCAATGGAGGTAAAGCGATTGATATGAGCGATTATTATACGGCCAATCGGGACGATTTCCGCAAAGGGATACTCCGCTATCCTTTCTCCCGTCTGCCAAACGGAGAATATAATATCCGCCTCAGAGCATGGGATGCCGATAATAATCCGGCAGAGGGGCAGATCAATTTCGTAATTGCTTCAGACAAGGTTCTTAAGCTTGGACGAATTTTCAGCTACCCGAATCCATTTACTGACCATACGACCATCAGCTTTGAGCACAATCAGCCGGAAGGAAACCTGACTGCCGAAGTAGCCATCTACGATATGACTGGCCGAGTAGTCCGGACATTTGCCCGCACCATTTCCCAGGGAAGTGACCGGAGCGTATCCATTGAATGGGATGGAACACAGGAATCCGGAGGTGCTATGAACTCAGGACTGTATATATTCCGCCTCACTGTCAAGACACAGGATGGCCAGAAGGCTTTCGGAGAGGATAAAATGGTTTTAATCAGGTAGCGCAAAAGGAAAAATCGAGCATGGCGTAAAATTTTTTTAGATTTGCACAGTTATAAGCCTGATGAAAAAAATATTTTCTGGATCTTTAGGATTAGTCTGTGCAGGATTACTTCTTTTAAGCACATCTGCGCAAGCACAAAATAATGTTGGAAAGAGTGGGAATGATCTCCTGGGTAGGGGTGCACGTAGGGTAATCACTACGGCGGTGCCTTTTCTGAGCATCACTCCGGATGCGCGTGCCGGAGGTATGGGCGATGCCGGAGTTGCTACTACTTCCGATGCCAATTGCCTGCACTGGAATCCGGCTAAGCTGGCCTTCCTGGAAAATGCTTACGGATTTTCGGCCAGCTACACGCCCTGGCTGCGTGCTCTGGTACCAGACATCAGCCTGAGCTATCTCTCGGGATACTATAAAATTGATAATCTCTCGGGATTTGGCGCCGCCCTGCGATATTTTTCCCTGGGAGATATCCAGTTTACGGATAATTACGGAAATGACCTGCGTACCTACCGTCCCAACGAGTTTAGTACCGATCTGGGTTATGCACGTAAGCTGAGCGATAATTTCTCCATTGGTGTAGCCGGAAGATTTGTTTACTCGGATCTGGCCGGAAAAGTAACCCTCAACGGGACTACGCAAACCAAGCCTGCCATCGGTTTTGGTGGAGACATCTCGGGATATTATAAGACTAAAGGACACGTCAATGAAT
Source organism: Bacteroidia bacterium (assembly GCA_038231115.1). Classification (GTDB taxonomy): domain Bacteria; phylum Bacteroidota; class Bacteroidia; order CAILMK01; family CAILMK01; genus JBBRLW01. The sequence goes on along the minus strand of JBBRLW010000119.1, from coordinate 5,257 downwards.
ATAAGACGGACCTCGGACTTGGGTTTAATATCTCTAACATGGGACCTAAGGTCACTTATACAAATGAGACCCAGCGTGACTTTATCCCAATCAATATGCGAATCGGAGGATACTATAATATCCACATAGATGAGTTTAATGAGCTGGCTTTTGCCCTCGATTTCAACAAGCTCCTTGTACCTACGCAGCCCGTTTATTCACTTGACTCTTTAGGAAACAGAATTCCGGTTGCCGGGAAGCCAGGAGAATTTGAGATTGCACACGGAAAAAATCCGAAAGTGCCTGTAATTCAGGGAATGCTGCAATCTTTTGGAGATGCCCCTGATGGGTTTTCTGAAGAAATTAGCGAGATCAATACTTCCTTCGGAATGGAGTACTGGTATGACCGTCAGTTTGCAGGAAGATTGGGCTATTTCTATGAAGCCCCGACCAAAGGAAACCGTCAGTACCTGACCCTCGGAGCCAGTGTCAAGTATAATATCCTCCAGTTTGACTTTGCTTACCTGGTCTCTACTAATTCAACGACTACTATCTCACGTAATCCGCTGGATAACACGCTCCGCTTTACCTTGCAGTTCAATTTCGCACAAAAAGGAAAAGGCAAGAAAGCAACTACTCCGGTTGTTACCCCTGACGGACAATAAGTCCGGATTAATCTCAATCACTTGAAGATCAGGGTCGGATTTGGATTTGATGTCCACCAGCTTGTTCCGGGGGAGTCCATTATCCTTGGCGGAGTAGAAATTCCCTCAAATCATCGTGCCCTCGGGCATTCTGATGCGGATGTGCTCATCCATGCGATATGCGATGCGATATTGGGCGCTGCCGGATTGCGTGATATTGGCAATCAGTTTCCCGATACCGACTCCACGCTCAAAGGAATAGACAGTAAAATCCTTCTTAGAAAGGTCATGGAGCTTATCCGTGCCAGAGGATATGAATTAGGCAATATAGACTCGACTCTGGTATTAGAGCGTCCGAAGATTAATCCGCATGTGGAAGCCATGCGCGCTTGCCTGGCTGATGTTTGCGGTATTTCCCAGGATGAAGTATCCATTAAAGCCACCACCAATGAAACCCTTGGATTCATTGGTCGCGAAGAAGGTCTGACGGCCTACGCAGTTGTCCTGCTTGAAAAGACAGCCTGATCAATACTACTCATAGATGCCTATAACAAAAAAAGTCCGGATGATTACTCAATCCGGACTTCCATATTTTAGTACAGCTGTATCTAATTGTTAGATAATCGCACTTGGATGCTTTGTCAGCCAGCCCATCTGATCGGCAAGAATAAATCCGAATAGCGACACGATAAAGAGAATAGCAAAAACAACAGCTAAGGTCTTGTATGTCCTGGTTTCGCGCTCCAGACGGTTCTTTTTAAGAATATTGAATATCGTATGCTCAATACGCAGGAATGCACTCTGGTTCTTGATGACATAGTCATAAGCACCATATTTCATAGTATCCACCGCGATTTCGATCTTATCCTGACCGGAAAGCATAATAACATCAGTGTTGGGATACTTTTCCTTTAGGTCAATCAGTATATCAATCCCTTCCTTTGCCTCGCGCTTTACGGAGTTCAGGTTGTAATCGAGGATCATAATATCTGGCTTTTCGCTGATATGCGCCATGGCATCTTCACCTGTCGGAAAGTCCTTGAGCTTGAAACGGCTGAATTTGGTCAGATGGTCTTTGAGCATCTGAGTATGCATCGGGTCGTCGTCCACGAGGAAGATGAGCAGTTCATTATCCATATTATCCTATAATTTCTATTTGAATGTGTAGTATCAATGATTTACTTGAGCAGATCGAGTTCAGCCCTTAATTGCTCGAAAGCGGCTTCCAGCGAGGATTTAAAATTGCTGACCAATGCAGGTAGCTGATCTATATTGACCTGGTTGCCTGCATAATCCTCAATCATCCTGACCACCGGCTCCTGAGATTTTATGCCCATATAGCTCAGTTGAGGCTTCAGCGAATGCGCAGAAACCCGCAGCGAATCGAAGTCTCCGCTCCGGAGTGTCTTTTCAATATTGTCCAGCTGTGCCGGAGCCGTCTGCAGGAACATATTTATGTACCGTGACATTTTCTCCTTGTTATCACCTGTAAAGCTTCTAAGGAAGCTCATGTCAATCAAATTTTCTTCTGTCGAACTCATTGCTCAGTCAAGGGGACAATAGTTCCCTCTTAAAAGATTCAATATTAGCCCTAAAATGAGAATTTTCCAAACCTCCGGCCCTGTCAGCTCATGTTTTAAGCTTATTTAATCTTGAAGCCGTAGCAGAAAATCAGTTGGGACGCGTATGGATAATATTATTGCCTCTTCCTTTAATTTTGCAGAGATATGGTCTCCAATAAAATTGCGCTCATTACAGGAGCATCATCCGGCATAGGAAAATCCACTGCACAGGCTTTTGCCCATGCCGGAATCCATTGCATCATTACAGGCCGCCGCAAGGAAAGACTGGATCTCTTAGCCGAGCAGCTGGAAGAAGAGACCGGCAGAAGGATACATGTCCTGAATTTTGATGTCCGCAGCGCGGATGAGGTAGCGGGCGCTCTGGCTTCTCTTCCCGAGGACTGGAAGCAGATTGATATCCTGGTCAATAATGCAGGACTCGCCCTCGGATTGGGGACAATTGATCAGGGATTGCTATCTGACTGGGATACGATGATTGATACCAATCTCAAGGGACTCCTATACATGAGCCGTGAGGTATCACGAGTGATGATTGCTCAGCAAAAAGAAGGACATATAATAAACATCGGCTCGGTAGCGGGTAAGGAAGTATATCCGAATGGCAATGTGTATTGCTCTACCAAACATGCCGTTGATGCCCTCGGAAGAGCGATGCGTATCGACCTGCTGCCTCATAGAATCAAAGTGACGAATATCAATCCCGGGATGCTCGAGAGCGAGTTTTCTTTGGTGCGTTTCCATGGTGACGAGGCACGCGCCAAAGCGGCCTATCAGGGGATGAAGCCTCTGCATCCCGAGGATGTGGCCGAGGCAATTCTGTGGGCAATACAGCGCCCTGCACATGTAAATATCAATGAGATTACGCTGACTCCGCTGGCACAGGGATCGGCAAGAGACGTAATCCGGAAGAATCCATAAAGGAAATTACATTCTGCGGAGATTCATCACCATATTCAGGCTTTCTGATCTGATTTCTATCCTTTTGTGATCTGCGGACTGGCTGATCTGGGACTGTAGATGCTTGTCCTGCTCGGGCATGGAAAGCGTATAGCTTCCGGCCTTTCCCGTCTGGTTGTACTGGATACCGTCTCCGCCATCAGAGCCTTCACTCATAATACGGATCAGCCTGTCATTAATCATGACCTCGGAGCCTATGTAATTCTGCAATATCATCGCCTGGGCAGCCTGAATAATGGATGATTCTCCCATGCTGTGCATTTCTTCAATCTTGTACTTCCCTGAAGGTAAGGCTCCCTGGCTCAAAGCTAATTTTGCCTGCTGTCCCTGCACGGTGCAAATTGAAAAAAGGCCAAAGATTGACAGAATAAAAGCTCTGGAAAAAAGACGGATGGTGGTAGATGATTGCTGCATGCTATATCAATAACGAAATTCCGTGCGGATAAATTGTATTTCAGGTTAAATAGTATTAATGTTTCCGGCAAAATCAGTTGATTATACCCATGGAAGGATTTATCCGTACTGCTAAAATATTGGCACGGATACTACATCTCCTCTACGCTAAAAATACCAGCTGATAATTCCCTTGATGAACCTCGGAGTACCCGGAGTATAATTGATTTGCTCAACGGAAGCAGGCTCATTTCTCAGACGGCTATCCGTGGCAAACTGAGCCTCCTTCCAATAGATATTGGCCAGATTTTCCACAGATACGGCAAGCTGATATCGTTTCCTGGTATAGTTGACTATTAAATCAGTAATAAAATATCCTTTGGCGTTAAGTGTATTGCTTTCATTAGCGGGACGGTCGCCCAAATAACGGTAGCGGAGACTCCCTCCAAAGCCCTTCAACGGCTTATAGCTCAGTCCGGCAATACTGGTGATGCTCGGAGCAAGTGGGATTCTATTAGAATCTTTGGGAGCATCTACCAATCTGCCATGGCTATAATTGATATCTAAATCGAAATAAAGATCTTTTAACAGGCCGTACCTGATTCCAAAATCTATTCCTTTGCGCAGAGACCTTCCCACGCTTCCCACTGTACCATCATCTCCGCTATAAACCAGCTCATTCTCAAGGCTGAGCTGCCAGAATGAAACATTAATCAGCATACTTTTCCATAGCTTGAATGTGCTTCCTACCTCCATTCCCAGAGCACGCGGAATTATATTCTGATTCGCATTCGTAACCTTGTTGATGATCACTGCGCGGGCATCATTGGAGTGGAAGCCATATCCGTTGCGGAAATAGAGCTGAAAATTATTCGTGAAATTATACGTGAAATTTAGCTTTGGGCTTAATCGTGCAGCTGTTACATTTCCGGAGGAGTCCACATTTACTGAACTCCGGAAATCAAAGTTGAAAACATCGTATCTCAAACCAGGATTGACAATCAGCTTAGGCGTAATGTAAATCTTTTCATCTACATAGCTGCTGATATTAAACTGATTAAGCCGCCCTCCGGAGATCGCATTTAGATATACGCGCTTCTCGACATGATTCAGGCTAATGACGGAGTTATCGTATCTGACTCCTGCCCCTACCTCGGAACTGATCTGTTTGCCCCATAAAGTAGAGGTATTATTGTAGGTAGATTTATATCCGGCCAAATTCCGGTGATCTATCTGATTCAGCTCATCCCCATGCGTGGTATCATCTTTATAGAAAGTAAAGTTAGAATAGAGATTGAAGTCATAACGCGAGTAATACAGCTGATTCTTGAATGTACTGTGCTTGTTGGGACGGTATTCAAGTATGATATTGGTATTGGCTCTGAAAGTGTTTCCACCCTCTGAGGGATCTATACTGCCGAACTTATCTATGAGTCTTTCCTCTACGGCTCGGGTAGGAATCTGACCGGATGCATCCCATTTGCTTCCGAAGGCAGACTGGCTCATGGTCAGCGTAGTTTTCTCGGAAAGCTGTCCATAGTATTTAACGAATGTATTATATCGGCTGAATTTCTGTGAATGAGAGAAGTAGGCATCCGTATAACGATACTCCCCGGCAAAATATAGATTCTCCTTGTATTTTTTGCTGAACACATGCCTGTCTTTTAGCAGATCCAGCATAAGCAATCCACGGAAAGTATT
>JBBRLW010000118.1:0-6668 GCA_038231115.1 Bacteroidia bacterium | reverse complement strand
ATTCGTGGAGATATCCTCGGATGGCCAGTACTTCGTACGCTTTCCGGCGCGAAGCCTCATCCAGGACAGCTTCCAGACCGATGGCTTTAGCTACTCCGATCCGGAGAAAGTGAACAATCTGGCCGGAAAATATCGCGGTGGCTACGGAACTCCTTTTGATATCGCCGCGCTAAAAAATATCCCCGGGCTGGATATATCACGCATTACCCATATCCGGATACGGGACGTTGTAGGGAGCATTGATCGCAGATACGGTACCGCTGATTCCTCGGGGCATCTGATCAATGATCCTTTTCCGACGCCCTATCCGAGCGCCGGATTTGATCTGGATGCAATTGGAATAATTCACTCTTCCCAATCTGTAGGAATTTCCGAGGAATCAGCGCCTGATTTTGATGCGGTGAAGATCTATCCCAATCCGGTAAATAAGAATGAGCTTTTGAAGGTACAGATGCCGGATAATACTACTTCCTATCGGATAAAAATATACTCCATATCTGGTACTCTATTGTTTGAAAGAGGCTTAAGCTCTAACGCATTGAACTTGAATCTTACTGCGGGAATGTATATTGCAGAGATTCAGGGAGCTATATCCGGTACCATTTTCAGACGGAAATTATATGTCCGCTAATAAAGGCGAAGAACAGAGGAAGAACAGGCTTCCGAAGCCCTCGGAGCTGATTGAAGGGGAGCATTACTATATGGAAGGTCCGTATATGGTATTTACAGCGAAGTATCATCTGTTACGGGGATTTTGCTGTGGCAGCGGATGCCGGCACTGTCCTTATACCGGTACGGAAAAACGCCTGAATCCGTAATTTGCAGAAATGAAATCTATCCCGAAAGCGGCGGAAAGTAATCAGCAGGCGGCTGAAATACTCATGCATCCGGAGCTGTTTGCGGAGCTACTCGCTCAGCTTTATTCAGAGAATAGTATTGAGATCATCGCTGCTGCCAATACGCTGGGCAGGATTTCCCTGAAGGATCCGCAGATGATGGTAACAGCCGGGCCGAGACTCGTTCAGCTGCTGAAGCACCCCCTCAAACGGGTCCGCTGGCAGAGCATGGAAGCCTATTCTCCCCTGGCCGCTCTGTTGCCCGAGCTGACTCAGGGGATACTTGATGAGCTGGAGCATTATGCGCTGAATGACTCAAGCACTATCATACGTGACCATGCTATTCAGTCTCTGGCATATTATGCCGGATCGTCGGTGGAGGCAGCAGCAGAAGTACATCCTTTACTGATCCGTATTCTGGATCAGTGGCAGGATCGCCATGCCGCACGGATATTCAGCGGACTACATCATATTGCACGGCTGATTCCACAAAGATTGCCCGAGATTCTGCTGCAGACTGAGGCTTATCTGGAAAGTCCGCGTCCGACTGTAATCAGGGAAGCCAAACGGATCAGGAAACTCGGCTAAGAGCCTGTCCAAGTCTTTTCGCAAGAAACGGATTGCTTCCATCGTTATCAGGTTTTAGCTTTGCATATATCATGAACGCGCAGGATGTTATCAATTACGAGCGGATTACGCAGGCCATCGCCTACATCACCGAACACTTCCTCGAACAGCCCGATCTTGATACTGTTGCTGCAGAAGTACACTTGAGTCCCTACCATTTCCAGAAGCTATTTCAGGAATGGGCGGGTGTAAGTCCGAAGAAGTTTGTCCAGTATTTATCTGTCAGCTATGCCAGGGAGCTTATCCGGTCAAAGCCAGTATCCCTCTTTGAAACAGCAATGGAAACGGGACTATCAAGTGCAAGCCGACTGCATGAGCTCTTCATCACTTTTGAAGCCATGAGTCCGGACGAGTTCCGCCAGAGGGGAGCCGGTCTGGAAATCAGCTATGCCTTCAGCGATACCGTATTTGGCCGGACACTGATTGCATCTACATCACGCGGTATTTGCTTCCTCAGCTTCGAGGATCACGAAGGGGAAGCATTAAAAGATCTGTCAACACGTTTTCCGGAATCAAAGCTGAGTCCGGCAGCGCTATCCCCCATGCAGCAGAATGCACTGAGGCGGATTCAATATCCAAATGATAGATCCGGAGAGCTGCATTTCCATCTGAAAGGCACCCCTTTTCAGGTCAAGGTATGGGAGGCACTGCTGAGCATAGCTCCCGGGAGGCTCAGCACTTATGGAAACCTTGCGGCACAGACAGGAAATACAGGCGCATCCCGTGCTGTAGGGACGGCCATTGGCGCTAATCCGGTAGCACTACTGATTCCCTGCCATCGGGTCATACAATCGAATGGGCTGTATGGACAGTATCGCTGGGGGAGCATTCGGAAGAAGGCACTGATCGGCTGGGAAGCCGCTGGTCTGGAATTGGCCGGGAGAGGCATAGGAAACAATAATCCGGAATTGCCTATTTTTGAATAATGACTTTCCTCGAGGAAAAGATGCCGGATATTAAGCTCCTGTGTGAAACACATCATGTAGCACGGCTCTATGCCTTTGGATCAGTCATCAGACCTGATTTCTCAGACACCAGCGATGTGGATCTGATGGTGGAGCTTGATATCAACTCTCCTTTGAAAAGAGGCAGAACATTATGGAATCTCTGGGACGAATTTGAAAGGATATTTGCCCGACGCGTAGATCTGTTGACGGAAAATTCGTTGAATAATCCTTATTTACGTCTCAATATAGAGCGCAACAGGAAAATGATTTATGAGCGAGGAAAGTAACAAGCTTTTGTTCGATATTCTTAGCTCAATAGATAGGATCGAACTCTATCTGACGCCTATAAAATCGTTTGCTGAATACCAGAAGCATCTCATGGCAAAAGATGCTGTGGAAAGGCAGCTATCCATTATGGGGGAATCAGCAAGTAAATTATTGAAGCTCGAGATTCCCGTCATCCTTTCAGTTTCTAACAAACTCGTCAGTATCCGAAACAGGCTTGTTCATGCGTATGATAGCATCGACGATGGTATCGTATGGGGCATTTGGAAAGACTATATCAAGCCCCTCAAAATTGAAGTGCTGGAAATAATTTCTGGTCAGGCGTAACAGTCGTCAATATTATATGCGATATAGTTAATATATCCCAAGGCCGCAGCACGAGCTTCTCCATCTGATTTTCATAAAATATAATTTTCAATTGCCTACTTTTGAATTATGACTTTCCTCGAGGAAAAGATGCCGGATATTAAACGCCTCTGTGATACGCATCACGTAGCACGGCTCTATGCCTTTGGATCAGTGATCAGACCTGATTTCTCAAATACCAGCGATGTGGATCTGATGGTGGAGATGATGAATCTTTCTCCTGATATTGAAGGAGAATTACTTACAGAAATATGGAATATTCTCGAAAAAATATTTACCCGTCCGGTAGATCTTTTAACGGAGTCCTCGATTAAGAATCCATATTTATGTTCGGAAATTCAGAGAACCAGAAAGCTTGTCTATGAACATTCACATTAAGAAACATCTTTATGATATTCCAATCAAGTTGCTTCTATATCTCTGAGTGCTTGAATTTATAGAAGGTCTCGAAGATCATTGGGAAGACAAGCAGCGTCAGGAAGGTAGCGGTGATCAATCCTCCGATGACCACAATGGCCAGCGGTTTTCCGGTTTCTGATCCAATGCCGGTTGAGATGGCAGCAGGCAGCAATCCGATGGCTGCCATCAGCGCAGTCATAATCACCGGACGTACCCGGGACTTGACGCCATCGCGGATGGCATCCTCCAGCCTCATTTTCTTTTCGAGGTTCTGCTTGAATACCGAGATCAGGATAACACCGTTTTGAATACATATCCCAAGCAGGGCTATAAATCCAATTCCCGCGGAAATGGAAAAGTTCATGTGCGTGATCAGCAGCGCAGCAATTCCTCCAATGAGGGCAAAGGGGATATTAAACAGGACTAATCCGGCATCCTTCCCATTGCCAAAGAGGACAAAAAGGATGAGGTATATCAGAAATAGGGAGATAGGCAGCACCTGTCCGAGGCGTTTGCTGGCACGTCGCTGATTTTCAAAGTCTCCGGCCCAGGCCATGCTGTAGCCCAGGGGAAGCCTTATTACTTTATCCACTTTTTTCTGCGCCTCAGCGATGGTACTTCCCATGTCACGTCCCCTAACGGAGAATTTGATGGCTATAAATCGCTTGGTCTCATCCCTAAAAATAAGCGAGGGACCAGTCAGGAGCCTGATATCAGCAATTTCCCGAATTGGAATACGGGTTCCGCGCAGGGTCGGAACTTTCAATTCTCCGATTTCCTGCTCGCTCTGGCGGTAGTCCTGCTGGTATCGGATACGGATGTCAAATTTGCGCTCCCCCTCGTAAAATTGAGAGGCAGACTTCCCGCCTATGGCCATTTCAATGACGGCGTTGGCATCGGCAGTCGTTACGCCGTACATAGCCATTTTGTTCTGATCCAGCTCAATACGCAATTCTGGTTGACCGAGGTTCCGGATGACTCCCAGATCCTCAATTCCTTTCACTCCGGAAAGTATTTTGAAGGTGCTATCGGCTTTCTGCTCTAAGGATTTGAGGTCTTTCCCATAAATTTTGACTGCAATGGATCCTTTTACACCCGAAACGGCTTCTTCTACGTTATCCATAATTGGCTGAGAGAAGTTGAAATTCACCCCGGGATATTTGGCTACGCGCTTCTTCATTTGTGCGACAAGCTCATCCTTCGTGATATCCGTTTTCCAGTCTTTCATCGGCTTGAGATCCACAAAGAATTCTACATTGTAGAATCCCGTCGGATCGGTACCATCGTTCGGACGTCCGGTCTGGCTGAGCACCTGCTTGACAGGCTCGAAAACCTCGAACTCATGGCGCATTTTCTCACTCATCTTTACTGCTTCATCTAATGATACGCTTAGTGGAAGGTTTGCACGCGCATAGATAGATCCCTCGTTAAGCTGAGGCAGGAACTCCGTACCCAGCAGGCTGAATGCACCCAGTCCGAGCAATACTACAACCGTCGTCATAATCAGACTCAGGCGTTTGTGGCGGTAAAGGGCATCATATCCGTTGATGACAATTTTATCAAAGAAGTTGACGACCGGATTATTCTTCTCGCGGACATTCTTTTTAAGCAGCAGGCTTACCAGCACAGGAACCAGCGTCAGCGTGAAGATCAGGGCGCCGAGTAGAGCAAATCCCAAAGTCCAGGCCAGCGGAGAAAACATTTTCCCTTCAACTTTTTCAAAGGAGAAGATGGGCAGCAGACATGAAATGATGATCAGCTTGGAAAAGAAAATCGCTTTGCCCAGCTCGCCTCCTGTGTTTTTGATGATCCCAAGCTTGGAGAGCTTGTTGAAGCGCTCCATTCCCATGTGATGGGCTTTGTGATCAAGAACAACAAACAGCCCCTCCACCATTACAACGGCTCCATCAATGATAATCCCGAAATCTATCGCACCAATGGATAGAAGATTTGCCGACATTCCTTTGATCCTCAGGCATATAAAAGCAAATAGCAGCGCAAGGGGAATAATGATGGACACGATAAGTGTCGTGCGCCAGTCGGCCATGAATATCAGGACGATAAAGGTAACAAACAGGATTCCCTCTACAAGGTTATGGATCACCGTCTCGATACAAAAATTGATGAGGTTCTCGCGATTATAAAAAGGGACAATCTGAACGTCCTTGGGCAGAATTGTTGAGTTAAGCTCGATGATCTTGGCATTGAGGCGCTCAATGACCTCCGAAGGGTTTTCACCTTTACGCATGACGACTATCCCTTCTACGACGTTGGTCTCACGGTCACGTCCCACCTGACCCAGGCGCGGCAGTGAAGATTCATGTACCAGAGCGACGTTCTTAACCAGTACCGGAACGCCATCATTGTATTCTATAATGATATTCTCAATTTCCTCAATAGAGTTTAATAGCCCAAGTCCACGAACGACAAAAGCCTGATCATGCTTTTCGATTACATCTCCTCCGACGTTGATATTACTTTTGGAGACTGCCTGAAATACTTCAAGGGGAGTAATGCGGAACTCCGCAAGCATTCCAGGGATTACACTAATCTCATAGGTCTTGACTTCTCCGCCGAAGCTGACAATATCGGCTATGCCTGGGACAGAGCGTATATTGCGGTCAATGATCCAGTCCTGAACCGTTTTCAGCTCCCTTGTGGACTTATTCATGGATTTCAGGGTGTAGCGGAAAATTTCTCCGGTTGGGCCATAAGGAGGCTGAACTTCCGGCTTGACGCCTTCGGGCAAATCCACATTAATCAGAAGATTATTGACCTGCTGCCGTGCGAAGGCATCTTCTACGCCATCATCAAAGATGATTTTGACCACAGAAAGTCCGAAAAGCGTCGTAGAGCGCAGGGAGGTTTTTTTCTGAACGGAGTTCATTCCAATCTCGACGGGCGCAGTGATGAATTTTTCGATCTCCTCGGCAGATCTGCCTGGCCACTGTGTAATGATCGTGATCTGTGTATTGGTCACGTCAGGGAAGGCCTCTATGGGCGTATTGTTGTAGCTTACTACTCCGAGTGCCACAACCAGTACCGTCATAAACAGGATAAAGAATCTGTTTTTGAGGGAGAAGGCGACTATATTTTTGACAAACTTATTCACGAATTATATCTTTTTCTGTTCCTGTCATGCAGGAGAGGATTATAAGGCAAATGCCTATTGTTTCATACTGGCTACGAAGAGTGCGCCTTTGGATAT
>JBBRLW010000117.1:0-6673 GCA_038231115.1 Bacteroidia bacterium | reverse complement strand
TTGATTATTAATTAATTGATATATAATTATTTATCTTCGGTATCCTTCATAATATGTCGCTCTAAAGCATCGAGCTTTTCCGTCCAGAATGACGTATAGTGACCTACCCAGTCTGATATTTCGTGGAGCGTCTCCAGATGCGCCACACACATCCGCTCCCTACCCTGCTTCCTGATACGGATCAGTCCACACTCCTCCAATATCCTGATATGCTTTGATATGGCCTGCCGGCTCACCGGAAAGCGATCCGCCACAGCATTAAGCGTCAAATTGTTATGAGCGATTATCGCTATGATCTCTCTTCTTGTTGGATCTGCAATTGCCTGAAATACATCCCGTCTCATCATTCCTCAAACCAGTCTTTTATCCGCAACCGATCGATTGCAAATATACGCGCAACTACTCAGTTGCGCAATAGTAAGACGGGAATTTTTTGTGCGAAGCTCTATATTCCCGCTTTGGCCAATTCTAAAGCGGGGATGTGCTTTAAAAGTGCCTCGGCCAATAGATGCACCTTCGTCTCACCCAGCATAGGTAGATAATGACCCAAATTGGAATCGTTGTTCCGGGCATTGACTAACGCCTCCCGTATTAGTTTAATGAATTGAGTAGCATCATACCCTCCAGAAATCAGATCAGGAAGCTTACGTTTAAAATCCCTTGCTTCAACCCAGGAAGGATCAGGTTTTACATTTTTCAAATGATAGTATAGCCAAACCTCAAAGCAGGGATTACTTACTGCAATATGCCAGTTACTTCTATCTGCACATGCTTGGTAGAGTTGATTAAGCTGCTCTCTTGTCCACCGATCTGTATCCAGCACAAACCACAGCTCATCCGAATCAATAAGCCCCATCCGCTCTACATATTCAACAGCCCGATCTAAAAGGTACTTTGGTGCCGAGTCCATTACATTCGCACTTCCAAGTTCTTCTTCCTCATCCGGATGCCCAATAATATCTATCTTGATGCGCGAGGATAGCTCCAAAAGTTTGAAATACCCGTATTCCGTTTTCCTGCCTTCTACAGCAAGTGCGAAAAGCTTGTAATCTCTGGGCCTTGCTAATTCAGCACGTTTATACCCTCGGCTCTTCCTTGTCATTATGCAGGGATATTAACGTGATTTTACTTAATAAGGTCAGATGAATTTGAATCACCCCACTTCAACCGCTCCAAATCCCCTGTAAACGGAATCGCCCCAAAACGCCCATTCAGATAGCCCTTGCGGATATCAAGATCATAACGCGGTTTAAATTCCACTAGAGAATAGAACTGACTGGCACCCGATTCCCGATTCTTCTCTGCAAACCATACTTCATCCTGCCGGAAAATATCCATATCCAGTAGATTGGACTCATGGGTAGTAAATATCAGCTGGCCTTTGAGATTATCATTGGACATCAGCTTTTCAATGAATATTTTAAGTAGGACAGGATGAATACTTTGGTCTATTTCGTCTATAAAAATTGTTATATTAGCTGATAGAAGAAGGTCTATCAAGGGAATAAAGTCCAATAGCCTTTTAGTGCCATCAGATAGCTCTCCATGGACAAAATGTACTTCCTTATCAAATTTGCCCTTACTGGAAAATATCGGAGACATAACAGAATATTCACTGCCTACTCTTGAAAGCATTACTCCCCCTTCACTCTCAGGAATATACACAGGCTTGCCTGCATCTAACTCTGTAATTATATTTTCTTTAAGATTGGAAATATCTTCATAATAATATTGACTGTACGGCGTATTTTTTAAAATAACCCTATCAATACCCAGATCAAGACTCGATATTAAGTTATCAAAAGCTTCTGCCTCCTGGACAGTCTGATGTTGTATATATCTAAGAAGCTCCTGAAATTTAGTATAAGGGAAAATTACCAATATACAATCTGATGCCTTTTGTTTGAAGGAAGTAAGTATCGATATAGAGAGCTCATTTCCAAATTTTTCCATGCTGATTATTAATTCATCATACTTCAATATTACCTGACTCTCCATCAGCTCCACTAAATACCTCTCTTTCTGGGTCTTTACAAACTCCTTCGCAAACTGAATCTTAACCTTACCCTCACTATCCATCTTCCGCTCGAAGATTAGCTTGTCAGCTTTGGTAATTCCTGACTCAAGCAGCCATTCCTCTACTACTCTTCCTTGGTGAACGTCAAGTCCATAGCGATAGATCTTCCCTTCTATTTCAAGTTCGATCTCAAAGCTGATCGGCTTCGAAGTATACTCCGTATCCAATCGAAATTTTTGATGATCAATCCCTGGAGCTACCTTTCCTCTCTCAATCATTGTTGTAAGCGCCTCAATAGCCTTGATCAAATTGCTTTTGCCTGCGGCATTGGCTCCATAAATAGCCGCACCGCGCAAAACACTTACCTTCTTATGCACAGGATAGACATGGTTCTTATGCGTCTTTAAGGACGTATCTGCAATCATATTAAACACAGTCTCATCCTTAAAAGATAGAAAGTTGGAAACTACAAACCGGATTAGCATAGAAATACATATAAATATCAAATTTAAGAGAAATAATCGTTCCAAATTACATATTAATAATGAATTTGGTGCTTCGTGCTTTAGCAAAGTAAAGTAAAGTGCCTATCTGTTTTCTCCGCCGACTCCAGATATCTTCTCCAGAAGTCGGCTTTGGAAGTCACGCTGCCTTACTTTCCCTACATCCCACATTAACCCGTATAAATCTCAGTGCTGAATTTCTGCCTGAGTCTTCATTTGTGCGACCAGCCAGTCCGGAGTGGTGTTGAATTTCTGCCAGTCCTCTATTGACTGATCCAAAATGGACTGTACTTCCTCATGCAGATAATTGACATCAAAATTCCGGTAGATGTATTCTATCAGGTTGAAACACATAGTGGAAGCCCCGGCTGATATAAGCACGTCGCGTATCGGAGAATGATTATTCGCATCCAGATCATCAAACCATAAGGTAGTTGAAAAATCCTTTGACTGATTGGCATATTGCTGAATGGGATCGGAAATTCCGGCATAATGCGTCTGAAGCTGAGGATTATATCTTGAGAGGTTGTTCTGCCGGCTTGTAACCTTCTCTTTACCAAGATCATCTATAATATTGGCGATGCGGTACCTCTCAAAGGGTGTCAGACTATAAATGGAATCATAATTTAAAGCCCTTGAGCCTTTCAAAAGATTATATACGGTAGGCCATAAAAGATTCAGCCTCTGGCCAATCAGGTTGAGAAATACCTCCATTTTCATGTTTTTGATGTGCTTCCAGACCTTCTCCATATTGACTCGAGGGATATGCCCCAGCAGGGTACTTTTCACAAAAGATTTGATTGCGAACAAAATACCTATCAGGCCAGCGGATATAAGCAGCATCAATCCACAAAGAATCTGATGAGCGCGGCTGAAATGTTTAAACTCAACAATACTATCTGCTACGAATACCATAATAATCAGCATCAGAACTATTCCTATATAATAGATCATATTAACGGACATAGAGCTACCTGATGAACTTTCCGGAAATTCGTACACTGCGCCGCTTTCCGTATCTACATCCGACACAATAAATAGCCAGGGAGCCGTTGCCTGTACGTTTTCGATTTGCTCGGACTCCTTGTGAAGGGAAGAGTTCGTACATCTTCTGGCCAGCGCATGAAGCGCCGAGTGTATCCCCTGATTATCAATCGTGCCACCGTCCATCATGGGAGAGCTATTTCCGTTTTTAATGATAGCACTTGCCTGTGTCTTAGACATAAAATCTCCGGGGAAATCTATGGGCTCGAAAAGAATGGGAAAGGCACTGGAAGCCGCAATAATATCTCCGAGCCTGAGGACTCTGGCCTCATGTCTGGAGATACGGTTCCGCCTGTTCCCGATAAAGGCATCCTCGCTCAGGGCTGCCTGAAAACGGAACGGATTTCCCGTATTCATCCAGGTAGCGTTGAAAATCATGTCCTCCAGCCCGGAATTCTTCTTCGAATCAAGGAGTACATCAAAATGATAATCTCCTTCTATCATCTGGTCCTGATATATCTGTGCAAAGGCATTGATGAGGTTAACGCGCTTGTTGGTATCCTTTAGCTGATTCTTGCCAAGCAGCTTAAGCGCTTCCTCTAACATATTGACTTCTACAGCACGGTACATGGCTTTGAAAAAGACATCGAATCCCTGACCCTGTTTCTGAGCCAGCGAGTATATCATTCCAGGGAAAGTGCCGCCGGAAACCGTTGAAATGATCTTCACCTTGTCCAGCAGTCCGATGTGCTGGAGATAAGTCATGGTTCCAAGCTGATACATCGCTGAGCGGTACCCTCCGCCGGAGAGCATCAGCGCGATACGCTCAAATGGATTTTCGGACTTAAGCATCTGGCTTTCAGAAGTCATAGGTTTTTTCTCAAATATAGGCTAAAGTTATAGACAGGATTTAAGCCAGGTAATTTATTAAGAGCCGCGCTTAGAGTGTAATCCTGGCCATTGAATCTATATCTCCCAAAACAAAAAAGCCCCGATCTGTTTGCAGAACGGGGCTTTCTTTATATTGATTGATATCGCTTACTCCTGAGCTACGGCGACTCCAGCGACCTGCTTCTGCAGATAGGCCAGCGTAACTGATTTCGGACGCTCAATTGGCAGACCCAGATAACGATCGAGGATCAATGATGCCAATACGCCCAGCGCACGGGATACGCCAAAAAGGACCGTATAAAAATCATACTCACGCATTCCGTAATGCACCAGCAGCGCTCCGGAGTGGGCATCTACATTCGGCCAGGGATTCTTTATTTTGCCTGTATCCTCTAAAATCGGAGGTGCTACTTCATAAATCATGGATACAATCTGTACCAGCTCATCGTTAGGCAGATATTGCCTGGCAAAATCAGCCTGTGCCGTAAAGCGCGGATCAGTTTTGCGTAGAACCGCGTGTCCATATCCTGGTACAACACGTCCCTCTGTCAGTGTACGCTTGATGTACGCCCCGATTTCTTCTTTTGTAGGAAGCGTTTTGCCCAGTTCTTCCTGCATATCAAATATCCAGCGGATTACTTCCTGATTGGCGAGTCCGTGTAAAGGACCTGCCAGTCCGTTGAGCGCCGCAGCAAAGCTCAGATAGGCATCTGATAATGCTGATCCGACCAAGCGCGTCGTATGCGCAGAGACGTTTCCGCCCTCATGATCGCAATGGATTGTCATATAGAGGCGCATGAGCTTCTTGAACTCATCCGATTCATAGCCGAGCATGTGCGCAAAATTCGCTGCCCAGTCCAGGGATAAATCCGGAGCTATATGCTCTCCGTTCTTGTAAGTCCTTCTATATATATAGGAAGCTACGCGGGGCAGACGCCCGATGATGTCCATAACATCCTCGAACATGAACTCCCAGAGATTACCCTTTCCTGCGCCATCGTGATAGGCTTTTGCAAACTTCGACTCGCTCTGCATAGCCATCACGGCCATTGAAAACTGTGTCATCGGATGTGTGCTAAGCGGCATGGAGTCCAGCATAGTGAATACATGCTGAGGCACTTCGGACCGATCATTCCACTCCTTTGTGATGCCGCGAACGTCCTCCTCGGAAGGAAGCTCATCCATCAGCATCAGATAAAAGATGCCTTCAGGAAGTGGCTCTGAACCACCTCCGGCTGCTTTCGGAAGCTTTTCACGCAGTTCAGGAATCGAATATCCTCTGAACCGGATACCTTCCTCGGCATCCAGCAGAGACGTATCGTATAATAGTCCGGTGATTCCGCGCATCCCTCCGATGACCATTCCCAGGTCATAGCTGCCGAGGTTGAAATCGGAATGATTTTTCTTCAGATCCTGAAATCCGGCTTTGATGTGTTCTGCTTTTGCTTTGAACTTGTCCTTGAATGTGCTCATATACTGGCGACTCTTCTAAAAATTTGAAGCTGTTTAAAGCCGCAAATTACTATTTATTGCTGACAGGCTAAACATTGCCACCGGAATGTTGGTTCGCAACGCAGGCAGCCAATTCAGACAGGTTACGGGAACTCAAAGGGATCAGGATTTCGGCAGAGAGCACATAGCCAATACCGGTATCAAAAGAAAACTACCTCATTGATACACTTTTATCCCTGCTATTGCATAATTTCTCACAATATTTTACTACCTTTGCGCTAATAATTCAATTTTTTAATAGATCGAGTCAGGGCTATCCTGGGAATTCATCGCCGGAATTATTCCGGAATCGATGAATATAAATCGCAACCAATCAGCTGATCTGATGTATCGTTGCCTTCGTATCCGACTTTAGCGGACACCGCGCAAGTCTTGCCTCCTCTTAAATTTCGTATGGAAACAACTACGTTTCAAGACCTCGGGCTTTCTTCGGAAACGCTCCAGGCACTCGCTGACATGGGTTTTGTAACCCCTTCACCGATTCAGGCTCAATCCATTCCCTTTCTGCTCGAAGGACGCGACGTCATCGGACAGGCACAAACCGGAACCGGAAAAACTGCCGCCTTTGGCATCCCTGCCGCTGAAAAGCTGGATGTCAACTCCAAAGAGACTCAGGTACTGATTCTCTCTCCCACCCGCGAGCTGGCTATGCAAATAGCCGAGGAGCTGGAAAAAATCCTCAAATACCACAAAAAAGCGCGCGTAACGCCAATCTACGGAGGTGCCTCCATAGATAAGCAGATACAGAGCCTTAGACGTGGATCCC
>JBBRLW010000116.1:0-6722 GCA_038231115.1 Bacteroidia bacterium | reverse complement strand
TTAATTGCAGTGATAATTCCTACATCAGCGTGGTTACGTGGAAGAAGCTTCCAGTTACCGAAGTTGAAATAAAGGATACCTCTAATTACACTAACAGCTTGTCCGTATTTCAATGAATCACGGAAATTAGGAGTTATGTCAGCTGCCATATCATCGACACGAAGCATATTCTTGGTTGTAGTGTTATCTCCGAAAGAAAATTCTCCGTAATTGTTGGGACGGTCAGGTAAGGTATCAGTAATGACTTTATTAGTAAACTCAACAAGCATAGACTGAAAACCCTTAAGTGTAGTCAGGTCTTTCCGAAGTATTGAATTGGTTACAGCTGTATCTCTGATTGGAGCGTAAAGAGATCCCAGTTTTTTACGAAAAGTATAACCTACATTTTCCAAGTTCGTGATACCGCTTCTGTCTCTGACAAGGAATGAATCCAGTGTTATGGAATCTCCAACATTCAGATTTTTCAATAATGACGTTCCAGCGTCTCCGCTTGAAAATATTCCCTGATGTACTCCTGTCCCATCCTGAATTGATGCTCTGACAAATGTTCCATCAAAGAATTTCGACATTACGACGCCCTCGATACTCGCATTATAGAACTGATCGCCATTCCAGACTGATGAGCCATTTGGAGTTAAGCTAATCTGTAAATCAGAGATTTTTGTGACTCCTGTGTTTTTAACTATATAGCTTAAAGGATTTTTAGTCGAATCGCTTCTGCCTGCAAAATTTGTGGCTTTGATGTAATATGTAATTACGTCACCATCCTTTTGAGCAGGAATTGAAGCAACAAATCGATCTTTGCTTACTTTACCAAGGGCTACAGCCATATATGGACCTTTTCCATTTACCTGATAATACAGCGTACCGGATTTGATGCTGTCATTAACGTTAGTAATAGTAGCATATACTTTTACCGTAGAGGAAGATGTTGCCACGACCGGTGTTCTCTGGATATTCTTGAAAAGTGGCAATGAAAAAGTAGCAGGGCCAATATCATTGGTATCGCGCGGAGCAAAGGCATAGACATCTGTACCAGCAATAGCATACTCAAGTAGAAGACCTCTGATGTATTTCAGAACTGTTCCAGTTGCTGGAATATGATCTTTTGCTTTATATCCTTTTAGTGTGTCATACGCATTCTGGTCATCACGGAAAAACTGTGAAACGTCACGAATGGTGATACGATTTCCTTTGCCATCCACAATATTCCAGGTAAAACGAGGGCCTGTTCCTGAGGTAACTTCTACGCTCACATTTTGGAACTCAACCAGTGAACCTTCATATTTTTCTCCGGATACCTTTTGAATCACCGAAGTTTTAGATCCGGTACCATCATCCTTCATGAAGGAATCAATCGAAACCACACGTGGTAAAACCTGAGTTTTTCCGATTTTGATTACTTCAGTTTCGTAAGGAAGCAGCAAAAGCTGGGTTTCTCCTCCGAAATTATCGACGATACCCGTAACGCGGACACGATATCCCGGGATCATATTGTCATAAAACTTGAGGGATGTAAGCATATCTGCCAAAGTAGTGGTCGCTATATTCGGGCGATAGGTCTTCTTCAAATTGGCCGGATCTACAATTACTTCAACACCTCTGAAGTTTCCGGTATCCATTTGTAGCCAGGTTGATTTCCTGTTTTGGCTTAATCCATAAAGTGTCGGTTTGAACATTACAATACCTTCGATAGTAACGCTATCTCCGATTTTATAATATTGTGGTGAATCATTCCCGGCAGCCAGACGGTTTCTGCTGACAAACTGAATACTGTCGATCGTAGTAGCACGGCTCGGCTGTTGTGCCATAGCGTCCATTCCGAAAAGACAGAAAAGCATTAGTAGTCCTAAAAGTTTTCTCATTGTATAGTTATTGAATTATTTAAGAATTGAAAATTTTCCATTCGAAACCTTTCCGGTCTCCTGATCCCTGACAGAAAAAAGATATAATCCCTGAGATACCAGCTGATTATTGGAAGACAATAGGTCCCAAGCATGTTCTCCACCTGAAAGAATGATGTTTTCTCCTGAAGCAAAGGTCTTAAACCATTGAATATCCTCACCTTTATACGTGGTACTATTATGATTTAGTTCCGCAACCTTATCACCCGCTTCGGTAAAGATAAAAATGCTACACTTCCGTGGAAGATTGTAAAAATAAATCTTGCGTGTTTTAGATGATTGCCCATCCCATGCAGCAGAAGTCAGATATGGATTGGGATATATCCCGACCTGATCGGAATTATTAGACGTAATAGCCTCGGGAGCTTTCCCTGAAAACGCTTTATATGTACTTTCTTTTAAAGAGGACTCCAAAGAAGCAATCTTTAAACGCTCATCGCCCTTATCAAACGCGGTTACAGCATACTCATATTGCCATCCGTTAAGCACATTGGAAATATGGTAGTGGAAATAATATTTGGTCGTATCTCCCTCGAACATTTTTGGCTGAGCTAAAGATATACTCTCAAAGCCATTATTATAGCCGAAGGCATTTTTGGTTGAGTCAAATGAAGCAATCAGCTTCAAATCATTGCTCAAATTCTGATCAAGATCATCTCCTGTATTGGACTTATAGATATTGAATCCTTCAAAATCCAGCTTTTTAGAAACCGGATCAATACTCTCTACCGATCCGAAATCCCAATACAGATCAACTGCATTGTCGGTGGGTAATACTTTAAGATGCGGGGAATTAGGAGGTTCGGGCAATATATAGCGATCCAGCTTTTTGTTGCCGTTGATATCTTCGTTTAAATCCAGCAGCCCATTTCCGTTAATATCTTCCCCGAGATATGTCCTGCGCGCTGAAGACAGGTTTGCTGCAAGCTGAGCACGGGCTCCTTTCGTATCTAATGAATCTAATTTGTCTGGCAGCTGTCGCGCGCAGACAAGAGCCAGCGTAAAAGTTATCGTCTCCCCCGGACTAATTTTAGGCAAAGGACCCATGGAAATCAGCTGGGTTCTATTGGCCGCAGAAAGCAGCGACTTATAGATGGCGGCATCCTCAACTGGATCGAGACCGACTCTCATCTTCTGATATCGCTCCAGATCATTAGTAGGTGCTCCGAGCTTCGATCCATCAAAGGAATTATAATTCCAGAAGTTGTAATTGACCTTCGGCACTGCAAATCCTCGGGATCTTATAACCGAATCATTTCTGGGATGTAAATAGAGATTGTTATATTCAGCACCAAGAATCTGTACAGACCCGTATGATTTGGTAAAGGCTATGTCATCGCCGGAAACTTCCGAAGCATATAAAGCACTTAGCGAATCAATAACACCGGCATTCCCCTTATTGAAAAATGCGGTACCTGATTCCAATGTAACATTTACGTTCCGAACAACCAGATCTGTCCACATACCCAGGCAAACGGAGTCCCAGGCATCAGTTGAGCTATTCTTAATCGTATAATTCAGGATCACATAGTAATCTGCATAATTGTAGTTGAAAGCGTAGGATTCCAGATCAACTACAGCTTTTAAAGGAAGATGCCCTTTGATAATCTGCTTGGTACCCGGAACAATTACATTAGAATCCGTAAATCTGACCCGGTAATCCTGATGCGATATAGCTCCGGCAGAATAGTAAGGAGATTTAGTCAGAGTAGATTT
Organism: Bacteroidia bacterium; assembly: GCA_038231115.1. Classification (GTDB taxonomy): domain Bacteria; phylum Bacteroidota; class Bacteroidia; order CAILMK01; family CAILMK01; genus JBBRLW01. Next base: position 3,102 of record JBBRLW010000116.1, on the reverse strand, counting down.
CTGAGTGAAATTGGTCAGTTGAGTAAATTCAAATCCAGGAAGTCCGGTTTGATAGCCATTCGCGGCATCAACGGCACCGGTTGATACCCTCGGCTGCCCCTGGACTTTAGCACCAATCCAGATGCCCCCTTCAAATAAATGCTCGATTCCCGAGTTCAAAGGATAGCGCATAGATGGCTGTCCATTGGGCTGGGACCTTACATTGGGTTTTCCTACGGTACCGACGTTTGTAATTGAAAGTCCAATATTCCCAACGCTGGTGTTCACACGCTCAAAACCTACCTGAGCATCAGCCCAATTCAGAATGATCAAATTGATCAGAAAAGCTATCCCAACGGATTTTGCAGAAGAATGCATTACCCGCAAATTTACCGCTATCAGGTTAAGAAAAGATTAAGGACTTTGTAATGCATGGAAGAAATATGAGAATATTTTTTCATTTAGATAGCTAAAAAATCTTCGAAATCCTCAGCAAAATTTTGATATGATTGGCTTATTTTCGCTTTCCTTTTTCCTGTAAAAATTAATGGCTGACTCATACGAAAATACCTATTCCAAAGCCTTCAAAGGCAAAACAATGCGTAAAAATGGGATAGCTTCCCAGCTGGGTAAAATTCCGCCGCAGGCTATTGATGTAGAAGAAGTAATCCTCGGAGCTTTGATGCTCGAGAAAAATGCCATGAACCTGGCATACGAAATACTGAAGCCTGATGTATTCTATAAAGAAGAGCATAAGGAGATATTTACAGCTATCCGTACCCTATCTGAAAAATCTCAGCCTATTGATATAATTACAGTCACCAATGAGCTTAGAACTACAGGCAAGCTGGATATGATAGGTGGGCCGCTCTACATAAGCGAGCTGACAAACAGAGTCGGATCCGCAGCCAATTTTGAGTATTATGCACGTATTATTTCCCAGAAATACATCCTGCGGAAACTGATTGAAATCAGCTCGGATATACAAACAGATGCTTACGAGGAAAATACGGATGTCATCGAGCTATTGGACAAAGCCGAGCAATCCTTATTTAATATTACGGAAGAGAATATCAAGACGACTTATGATCCAATGAGCAAGCTGGTTGCCAAGACCATTCAGCTTATGCAGGATATAAAGAACAATGCGGAAGGATTTTCAGGTGTTCCCTCCGGATTTGCGGATATTGATCGGGTAACGTCGGGCTGGCAAAAATCTGATCTAATCATTATGGCTGCCCGTCCGGGTGTCGGGAAAACTGCATTTGTACTCCGACTGGCTCGCAATGCAGCTATTGAAGCTAAGAAGCCCGTCGCACTATTTTCTCTGGAAATGCCTTCTACCCAGCTGGTCATGCGACTTATTGCAGCGGAAGCCGAAATTGATGGGCGTAAAATGCGTCATGGCGACCTCGAAGATCATGAATGGGCACAGTTATCCGCTAAAATAGCGAATCTATCCAGTGCTCCCATATTTATTGATGACTCGCCATCATTAAACATCTATGAGCTTCGTGCCAAATGCAGGAGACTTAAATCTCAGCATAATATTGAGCTTGTAATTATTGATTACCTTCAATTGATGTCAGGTGCCAAAGATGGCAAACAGAATTTCAACCGTGAGCAGGAAATCAGTTCTATTTCCAGAGGATTAAAACAGATGGCCAAAGAGTTGAATGTTCCGGTGATTGCCTTATCTCAATTAAGCAGGGATCTGGAAAAGCGTACCAGCAAGAAACCAGTACTATCGGATTTAAGAGAATCAGGATCTATTGAGCAGGACGCAGATCAGGTGATGTTTATTTATCGTCCTGAAATGCATGGGATTACGGAGGATGAAGATGGAAATCCGACCAAAGGAGTTGCCGAGCTAATTATCGCAAAAAACAGACACGGACAAATAGAAACCATTAAGCTCAAATATGTGGAGCGTTTTGCCAAATTCGAGGATCTAAATGCACCTGAGTCGTTCTCCACTTTCGGAGGAAGCTTTGGTAGTGCGCTGACAAACTTCAACAATCCTAAACCCGGGACAGGATTGGTAACATTCGGTTCTAAAATGAATGCTGATGAAGATGAGGCCTCTCAGGGCAATCAGGGGAATAAATTCGGAGGATATGATTCTGGAATCACTCCGGGTGAGGAAGCTCCGTTTTAATCTGCAAGCTCATCAATTAATGACTGAATCTCGGAAGCAGTTTTATTATTGATTTGCGTAAGAGCTACCTTTTTCCCTGATTGTAGATATTCTAATGCTTCATCATTATTACCAATCTCAGCCAACCACGTTCCCAATTGATAATAGGTCGGAAGGTAATCAGGACTTTGAGTAGTGATTAGCTTTAGCGCTGCTATTCCTCCCATGATGTCCCCGTTTGATTTTATCTCGAGTGCATAAGCATATCTAAGAAAAATATCATCCGGATTTTGCTCTATAAGCTTTAGGACTTGCTCTAATCTATTCAATGCTCCATAAGTTTTTAGTACCTTTGCAGTAAGGTCAAAATTACATTTTCATCAATGAAAATACTACTTTGCGCAAGCAAAACTCCGGATACAACATCTAAAATCAGCTTTAGCCCGGATAACAAATCTTTGGCTACACAGGGGATTACTTATATTCTAAATCCTTATGACGATCACGCACTTGCAAAGGCCGTCGATCTGAAGGATAAATTCCCTGGAAGCACTCTTACTGTCATTCATGTTGGTGATGCTTCAGCAAAAGCAGTTTTAGATCGCTGTCTGGCTATAGGTGCAGACGATGTAATCAGAATTGATCACATCCCTGAAGATGCTTATACTGTCGCTTCTCTGATTTCTTCAGCAATTAGCGATAAAAACTACGATCTTATCCTGACAGGGCGTGAATCTATTGATTATAACGGAAGTCAGGTTTGTGATCTTTTGGGAGAAATGTTAGGCATGACCTCCATTTCCTTTGCAACTGATTTGCAAATTGAAGGCTCAGAAGTTAAGCTCAGACGTTTTATTGATGGCGGAGAAGAAACGTTATCTGTTCAACTTCCATTAGTCATCAGTGCGACTAAAGAATTAGCCGAGCCAAAAATCCCCAATATGCGCGGAATTATGGCGGCTCGTTCTAAACCGAATAGTATCATT
>JBBRLW010000115.1:0-6760 GCA_038231115.1 Bacteroidia bacterium | reverse complement strand
TCTACGACCCTTGGACCTATGTCAAGCACCGAGCAACGGGACAATCTGCTGAAACAAATCTCAGATTCACTGGATGCGGGCGATGAATTGATTACAGGAGGTAAAAAATCTGACACGGAGGGGGCATTCATAGAGCCTACAATCATTCTCAACAAATCAAAGGAAAGTCCTTCGTATCATGAAGAGTTTTTCGGGCCTTGCGCCATTGTTCTGATCTATGAAACGGAAGAACAAATGATAGAAATTGGAAATGACACCCATTTCGGCTTGGGATCATCTTTATGGACTATGGATATCGAAAAAGCAAAACAAATCGCTTCTCGAATTGACTCTGGTAGTGTGTATATCAATACCATTGTAAAGTCCACTCCGGCATTACCCTTCGGCGGAACCAAAAGATCAGGATATGGCAGAGAAATGTCCGAATTTGGAATCCATGAGTTTGTGAACAAAAAAACCATAGTCATCAAGTAATTGACAGACTCATCTCGAAGTACTGTACTATTATTAGGCGGTAATGAAGCGGATACTCTAAAGGCTTTTGTAAGTGCTATTAATCAGATTAGGGGTAGAGTAGGGGAAGTCACGTGTATGTCTGCTATGTATCGTACGCAGGCTTGGGGAAAAGAAGATCAGGCTGATTTTTTCAATCAGGCACTGCTTGTGCACACTGAACTGTCTCCGCATCATGTCCTAATCACAATACTCGACATTGAAAAGGAACTGGGCAGAGTCCGCAAAATCAAATGGGATCACCGTCTCATCGATATTGACATTCTTCTGTACGAAGACATTTTCATAAATGATGATACGCTTCAAATACCTCATCCATTTCTTGCCGATAGACTATTCAGTCTATTACCTTTGAGAGACGTATTACCTGGCTGGATCCATCCCACAACAGGTCAGTCAATTGAAGATATGATTGCCCGTACGGATGAGAGGCTCGAAGTCAGAAGAGTAGATTGATTCCATGCTTTATAATTACATAGCCATTGAAGGAAATATCGGAGCGGGGAAAACAAGTCTGGCGACCATGCTCTCTCGAGACCTCAATGCAAGGCTCATTCTGGAGGAATTTTCAGAAAACAGTTTTCTCCCAAAATTTTATGAGCAGCCCGAGCTGTACGCTTTTCCACTCGAAGTAAGCTTTCTGGTAGAGCGATTTAATCAGCTACAAAACTCTCTGGCTAAGTCAGATCTATTCAAGCCTTTGATTATTGCCGATTATTTTTTCGAGAAAAGTGTCATTTTCGCCCAAAACAATCTCCAGGAAGATCAATACAAGCTCTTTTTTCAGCTGTATCAGACCTTTTCACGTCAGATTCCTCAGCCCGATCTCTTACTCTTCTTAACCAATCACACGGAAAATTTACAAAGCAATATCTTCAATCGAGGGCGGGAGTATGAGCTTGGCATTACAGATGAATATCTCAACAATATTCAGCATTCATATTTCAGCTATTTCAGAATGAAGGTTCAGAGGTGTCCCGTGCTTATCGTTGATGTTACGGAAGCCGATTTTGTGTCCGATACTGACAAATACGAAAGCATAAAAGCACTGTTTCAAAAGCCCTGGACAGAGTCGATAGATTTTATCAAAATTTAATCTATTATTAATCCTAATACAGGGAACTTTGCAATAGGATCAATCCTATTGCATGCGCAAATTTTTTACTCTACTATTACTCCTGATTTCATTCTGTTTAAAAGCACAGGATGTATCCAAAGGAACTCTGTACGGAAACGTCATTGACAAGGATGATAAGACTAATGTCCTTATTGGAGCAATTATCCGTCTGAAAGGAACTCAGCTGGCTACCGCCGTTGATATAGATGGCACTTTTCAGCTGAAGAATATCCATCCCGGGACGTATAGCGTGGAAATTACTTATACCGGATACAGCACCGTTCTTTACACTGGGATCAAAATATCGGCAGGCGAAAAAAAACAGCTTAACGTCATTCTGGCCCCTTCTGTACTTGAAAAAGAAACCGTTACTGTTATCGGAGAGCGTTTATTAATCGATGTAGATAAGGCAGATAATACGCGTACTATTGATAAAGAGCGTATTCAGGCTGCGCCTGCGCGTCAGGTACAGGAGATTCTTAATACCATAGCAGGAGTAACCAATTCTCCGACAGGACTTCATATCAGAGGCAGCAGAACTTACGAAACCGGATTTTATATAGATGATGTTTCAGCTCGTGATCCATTAGCCGGAACCGGATTCGGTGTTGACCTCGGATCTAATGCAATCTCGGATATTGATGTAACGACCAGCGGCGCCGGAGTTGAGTACGGTAATAATACCGCCGGAGTGATCAACGTCAAGACTTCTACTGGAGGAGATCGCTGGACAGGCAACGTTACTTACAAACGCGATAACTTCGGCAATAAAAATTGGAAAAGTGTATGGAATCAGCAGGTAATGGAAGCGAACGCCGGCGGAACTATTGTTCCGAAAAAGCTGACTATGTTTACTTCCCTGCGTTCCAACCTGAGTGACGTATATCTAAAGAATCCACCAAATCAGCTTGTGTCCTCACTTTTCCCGAATAGCAATAACTTATGGACTCCACGGGCAGACAGCCGATGGAGCGGGTTGGTAAAATTTAACTACACCATCAAACCGACTATGAACCTTTCCGCAAGCTATACCAAATCCATCACTGCAAATCAGGATGTGAATATGCTGCGTATTTTCGGAAATGATGCCAGCTACCGACCTGGTTATCAGTTCCTGTATAGAGATCAGCCGGATAATGCTACCACTTATACAAATGATTTGAATCTAACCACGCTTACATTGAACCATCTGGTAAGCAAAAGGTTCGGATATAAGCTGATCGGTTCAAGGCTTTTTGTTCATCTACGCGCCGATGCCAATGGAAGACCCTGGAGACCCGAGAATGTCAATACTGAATTTGACCCGAGATCTATTGTTACCTTCCCTGTGAGCTACTACAATCCGAAAGACTCGGTAGCATTTGTCAATTCACCTTCAGGACTATATAACAATAATGGAATCAGTACTTTATGGCATGATCACGTTGCCGAGGAATATACGCTACAGTACAGAGGCTACTATACTTCCAAAAATGGAAACAATAAGCTGAGCTTTGGAACCGAGTATAAGCACCAGTTCCTGCAATGGATTGACATAACCCGTCCCTGGGTTGGAGCTCCTATTCAGCTTCCCAATGGAGGTAAAACGCAGACTTTCCGTCTGGGTGAAAGCAGCGATATCTGGAAAGTTGAGCCAAACTCCGGAGCATTTTTCGTGAGCAACAGCGTCAAATATCTCGGACTGGTAGCTGATATCGGCGCACGATATGAGTATTGGGCACCAGGAAAATATGTAGATGATGCGATTGATAATCCACGCGCACCCATCAGAAATGAGATACGCCAGCAGTATAAGAATTCTACGACCCAGATTTTTGGTACACGGGTCAAAACAAGGCTGCTCCCGAGAATTTCCGCATCATTTCCTATCAAGGAAAATCAGGTGATGTATTTCAATTACCGTCAGAGCATGGTGCTTCCGCATCCGAGCTACGTTTATGCTGGCTTAGATCCTTACTATCAGGATAGATCAACACTGGCAACAGTAGGGAACCCCAACCTCAATCCGGAAGTAGATATCACGTATGAGCTGGGATTGAAGTCTCAAATCACTAAGGATGACGCTTTAGGAGTTGCGGCCTACTGGAAAGATAAATATGACTTCATAACCTCTACTACCATCGATATCAAGGATGCTACAGGCAGAGATGTTACACGTACCATCCGCATTAATTCTGACTATGCCCGCCAGAGAGGAATTGAGCTGACGTACCTCAAGCGCATTAAAAAGTGGTACAGCGGACAGATTTCCGCATCGTATAGCGTATCAACCGGTCAGTCATCCTCCGCATCTGAAGCCATCCGTGATATCATCGCTACAGGAAACAGAGAAGATACACGCGAGTATTTCCTCCCCTGGGATGTGCCTTTTGATGTGAAATTCAATTCCATTTTTACACTCAATAAGGATAGCGGACTTCTGGGCAAAAAATGGCTCAACAAAATGCGAGTATATGTTGAAGGTACTTTCAGATCAGGAAGAAGATACACCCCGTACATATTGACTGGAAAAGAGCCAAACTCAGGCAGACCGATTTATGAAATAGACAATAGTCCTTCGGCTAAATACTCCAAAATTGGAACGTCCTGGCTCAATTTTGATCTGACCTATAACAAGTGGTGGAATCTTTCCAAGCACACTAAGCTCAGCCTTATACTGGAGGTAACCAATATCTTCAACATACTGAACAGCCAGACCATCAATCCTATTACCGGACGCGCTTATCAGTATGGCGATGCCGTAGCAAGTAATCTGCGCGATCCGCTGTATAGCGATCCACGCGATCCACGATCACGTCTGGACCCTCCCAACGATCCTTCCAGATACCTCGCAGGAAGACATTATCTTGTAGGAGTTTCTATTGGGTTTTAAGAAACTCAATAAAGCTGAGGCAGCACCTCTCAAGGATTGAAAAGCAATTTTCAAAATCTGTAATCGTACCATAATACGGATCAGCTACCTGATGATCTGCGGGTTTGGGATCAAAATCCCTGAATAACTTTACTTCACAAATACTATCTGACGGTTTTCGCCTCAATACCTCATTATGGATATTATTATCCATAGTGAAGATATATTTGAAATGACTGAAGTCATTTGCTGATATTACCCTTGCCTGATGCGATGTACTGATTTGATTGCGGCGCAGGACTTCCATAGTACGCGGATCAGGTGCATCGCCGGCGTGAAACTGTTGTAGCCCCGCAGAATCTACAGCAATATCTTTCAATTGTTTATAATCGCTGAGATAGGTTCTCATCATAGCCTCTGCCATAGGAGAGCGACAAATATTGCCAAGACAGACAAAAAGAATATTATTATTGGTTTTCATAGGAACAAAAAACCCCAACTTTCCAGTCGGGGTTCATTTATGATGATAGTCTAAGCTTAAGCCATCATTTCTGATTTCTCTTTGTTGAACATTGGAGAAACAATCAGATCTTTTGAGCCTGCAGTGTACTTGTAGAATCCTTCACCTGATTTGGCACCAAGATACCCTGCGGTGACCATATTCCTCAAAAGTGGACATACCGCATATTTCTGATTACCAAATCCTGTATATAGCACATCCATGATGCTGAGGCAAACATCCAGACCAATAAAATCCGCCAGCTGAAGCGGACCCATCGGATGAGCCATACCCAGCTTCATTACCGTGTCGATCTCTTCAACACCGGCTACCCCTTCAAATAGCGTTATAATAGCCTCGTTAATCATAGGCATCAGAATCCTGTTTGCTACAAAACCCGGATAATCATTTACCTCAACCGGTGATTTCCCCAAAGTAGCTGATAAATCCAGAATTGTTTTGGTCGTCTCATCAGAAGTAGCGTATCCACGGATAACTTCAACCAGCTTCATAACCGGAACAGGGTTCATAAAGTGCATTCCGATCACTTTATCCGCTCTTTTTGTCGCAGAAGCGATTTTGGTTATCGAGATGGAAGAAGTATTAGATGCTAATATGGTATTAGAATCACAAAAATTCTCGAGGTCACGGAATATTTTGAGTTTAATGTCCATATTCTCCGTAGCCACCTCAATAACAAGGTCTGATCCTTTACAGGCTGCTTCCAGATTACTCTCCGCAGTAATATTAGCCAGAGTTGCCAACTTTTGCTCATCTGATATCTGTTGCTTCGAGACCTGGCGGTCGAGGTTTTTTTCTATGGTAGCCATCGCTTTCTTCAGAGCCTCTGCATTGATATCTACAAGATTCACATGATAGCCATTAAGAGCAAACACATGTGCGATACCATTTCCCATAGTACCTGAACCAATAACGGTGATTTTTTTCATATTCATAATCAGTACAAATATCCGGTTTAGAGGACTAATTATATGTTTTTGTCGGTTAATTCTTCAATACCTGCTCTTTTGATTTTATGGCATAAAAGTGACTGTTAAAGGCCTGTACATGAAATACGTTCATCTTTACCCTGATTATGCTGCCGAAAAACTTGAGTTCAATAAAATTCTCAAATTGGTTGAGGAAAGCTGCATTTCCGATCTGGGCAAATCGTATGTAACCAGAATCCGCGTATCAGCCGATTTCAGCTTTATTTCCAGAACTCTCACTCAGGTAGATGAAATGAAATCCCTGCTGGAACTGGATTCTCCCTTTCCTAATGATCACTATCTGGATATTGCAGAGATCCTATCTACTTTAGAGATAAAGGGCAGCTTCCTGGCAGAAGATCAGCTACTACAGCTACTATTATTCCTGCTGACCTCAAAAGATATATTTGACTATTTTCATTCACGGAAAGCGAAATATCCTGAACTTGAAAAATTGCTGAGAGATGAAGTTTTTCAACAGGAGGCATTGAATACTATAGCCTCGGTAATTGATCTGGAAGGAAATATCAGAGCAGGAATATCTCCTGAGCTGGACCGCAAGAGAAAAGAGATCAGATCAAAAGATCGTGAAATAGAGCGTCAGTTTGATGTGATAAAGGCACAGGCACAAAAAAGCGGATGGCTGGCTGCAACAGATGAGAGTATCAAAAATGGACGCCGCGTGCTCATGCTTTCTTCTGAAAACAAGCGAAAGCTAAAAGGCATTATCCATGATGAATCCGCTACCGGAAAAACCATCTATCTCGAACCCGAAATAACGCTTGAGCTTA
>JBBRLW010000114.1:0-6767 GCA_038231115.1 Bacteroidia bacterium | reverse complement strand
CATCTGAATATGCTCAGGAGGATACATCCATGGAAATTACTGTGGAAACTTACCTGGCACATCCAGACAAGTACAAGCTGATAGACGTCCGGGAAGAGTATGAATTTGAAGAAGGAAGTCCGGCAGGGATACATTTCTCAATAAAGGATATCCAAAGTCCCGAACTAATATCCATGTATGATCATCCCTTGTTGATATGCAGCTCGGGGAAACAGAGTCTTTTTGTGGCTCAATATCTGGCCCGGCATTATGGATTGAATCAGATTAAATCACTCAAAGGAGGCATCAGGGCATTAATCCCTGTCCAATCCTAAAGCAATCAGTGCCTGATGGGCGGCTTCCTGCTCGGCTTTTTTCTTGCGCGTGCCACGTCCCTGGCCTTTGGAAACGCCATCAACCAGGACTTCAATCATGAATACATTAAGATTTCCGGCCAAGCTACTTTCCCGCAGCTTGAACACAACAGACAGGCTATTTTTTTGCCCCCATTCTAACAGTCTGGATTTGTAATTCAGGTCTGAGCTGGTAATCTCATCAATATTGAGATAAGGCTTCAGGATTTTTTTGTTGAAAAACTGCCGGCTCTTCTTATATCCCTGATCCAGGAAAATAGCACCGAACAGCGCTTCAAAGGCATTTCCAAGCATGGATGGGACTATATCTATTCCTTTACCCGAGGTATAATCCATTCGGATCCAGCTTTCAAGCTCAAGCTGGGCACCCAGACTGTTGAAAAACTCACGGTTGACCATCTTGGCGCGCATCTGTGAGAGCATTCCTTCATCGGCATTGGGATATTTTTCAAAGAGAATGTCACCAATAATGAGGCTCAGAACGGCATCGCCCAAAAATTCGAGGCGCTCGTTGGAGTAGTCTGCTTTCTTATTTTGCAGATCGGATACAGATTTGTGAATGAATGCCTGATGATAGAGGTCAATATCGCCCGGTGAAAATCCGAGCAGCTGTTTGAGCTGCTTTTTGAACTTCCCTTGCTGCGAAAATACCTTGAATGTGAAAATACGGCTCAGGCTTTATATTTTTTCAGAACCAGAGTGACGTTGTGTCCTCCGAAGCCAAAAGTATTGCTGAGGGCAATATTCACTTCCCTGTGCTGCGCTTCATTGAAGGTCAGGTTCAGGCGGGGATTGATCTCCGGATCATCCTCAAAGTGATTGATTGTAGGTGGAATAATATCCTCCGTAAGCGCGAGAACACAGGCAATCGTCTCGATAGCACCTGCAGCGCCTAATAAATGTCCGGTCATGGACTTAGTCGCGCTAATGCTGAGGTCATAGACCTTATCACCAAAGACCTGCTCAATGGCTACCAGCTCTGCGACATCTCCCAAAGGTGTGGACGTTCCATGGGTATTGATGTAATCTACATCATTGACAGTAATTTCAGCGTCTGACAGCGCGTTCTCCATAGCAAGCTTGACGCCAAGCCCTTCCGGATGGGGAGCCGTAATATGATAGGCATCCGCCGACATACCGCCTCCGGCAACTTCCGCATAAATATGAGCGCCGCGTTTGAGCGCATGCTCGAGTTCTTCAAGGATAATAGCTCCCGAGCCTTCTCCGAGGACAAATCCATCCCGATTTTTGTCAAACGGACGGGATGCAGTTGCAGGATCATCATTCCGCTTGGACATTGCCTGCATAGAGCTGAATCCGCCTACGGCAGCCTCATTGATGACGGCTTCGGATCCTCCGGTAACCATCACATCACACTTTCCAAAGCGTATATAGTTTGTTGCTTCCACAATGGCATTGGCCGATGAAGCACAGGCTGAGACCGTAGCGTAATTGACTCCTCTAAATCCATATTTAATGGAAATATGACCGGGCGCAATGTCCACGATCATCTTGGGAATAAAAAACGGACTAAATCTCGGCGTACCATCGCCTTTGGCAAAATCAGTAACCTCGTCCAGGAAGGTTTTGAGACCTCCGATGCCGGATCCCCAGATTACCCCTACCCTGTTCTTGTTTATGGTATCCAGATCCATTTTACTGTCCTGAATGGCCATATCAGCGGTGAGAATAGCATACTGACTAAAAATATCAATGCGCTTGATCTCCTTGCGGTCCATAAAAGATTCAGGACTAAAGTCTTTCACCTCACAGGCGACCTTAGTCCTGAATTTGGATGCGTCAAATTTGGTAATCAGGGTCGCGCCACTTTTGCCCGAACGGAGTCCGTCAAAAAATGTTTCAACTGTATTTCCAATAGGAGTCAGGGCGCCAAGCCCTGTAATGACTACTCTTTTGAGCTGCATCCGCTTAAATTTTTATCCGCTTATTTTCCTACCTGATCTTCAAGATAGCTGATCGCCTGACCTACGGTCGTAATATTTTCAGCCTGATCGTCAGGGATAGAAACATTAAATTCTTTTTCAAGCTCCATGATAAGCTCTACGGTATCAAGGGAATCGGCTCCAAGATCGTTAGTGAAGCTTGCTTCCGGAGTAACCTCCGCCTCATCCACACCCAGTTTCTCAACGATGATTCCTTTTACTCTGCTTGCAATGTCAGACATTTCTACTAAATTTTAAATTTCCGGCAAAATAACAACGTTTTAGACTTTAATCGAGTAAAAATTCCAAATTTTTTTAATTTTCAGCTCCTCCATTCTTTTTATTTTCCTGCTAAATTGCTCCTGTTTTGCTACGAAAGACCACCCGACGATTTAAGCTCAGTGAAGTACAGGAAGAGGATGGCTCGTTTCTTGGGATTGTGAGTCCTAAATATGACTATCAGCTGGCTTTTGAGCTGAATTGCTATCTGCATTGGAATCTGGTCAAGTCCTGCGGATTAATCAAGTTCATGTACGTTCAGGATGGTGATTATGAGCCGGATTATTTTATTGCCTCCCTTCCTGAACTTGAAACCAGCCTGTATCTGCTTGAAAACCGTCAGTATGCCGGACTTATTGTTCCGGCGCTGAAACAGTTTGATTATTTTATTGTTATTTCAGGATCCGGTGCACCACAATTATCAGGAGAATTGAAATCTTTGCTTCTGAAATCACATTTCATTGAAAATTGCTATCCGCTGGAGGATCATCATTTCCAGCACATCAATATAAGTCAGTATGTTTAAACAGAATTTCAACCGGACAAAAATTATTGCGACCATAGGTCCGGCCACCTCCAGCGAGGAAATGCTTACCGCCATCCTCGAAAACGGAGTGGACGTTTGCCGCCTTAACTTTTCCCATGGAGCGCATGAGGTACATAAGGATATATTGGATAAAGTCCGCAAAATCAACTACGAGCACGGAATCCATACGGCTATCCTGTGCGATTTACAGGGCCCCAAACTCCGCATCGGAGAGGTAGAGAATAATGCCGTGGAGTGGGTTCCTGGAGACCAGGTGATATTCACGACGGAGAAGTGCATGGGTACCAAAAATCGCATGTATATGACCTACCCCGACTTTCCCAAGGATGTGACCGTAGGGGATAAAATCATGGTCGATGATGGAAAATTTGAGCTGTTTGTCATTTCTACCAATAGCAAGGACGAAGTAGTCGCGGTAGTACGTTACGGAGGTATAGTGTCCTCTAAAAAAGGAGTAAACCTTCCGAATACACAGATCAGCCTGCCTTCATTGACGGAAAAAGATTTGCATGACCTGGACTTTGCGCTTCAAAATAATGTAGAGTGGATCGGACTGTCTTTTGTGAGGAAGCCTGAAGATATAGTTGACCTCAAGCAGCGTATTGCTGCAGCTGGAAAAAGTTGTAAGGTCATAGCCAAGATTGAGAAGCCGGAAGCAGTACTGAATTTCGATGCCATTCTGGAAGTAACAGATGCAGTCATGGTAGCACGCGGAGACCTGGGTGTGGAGCTTCCTATGGAGGAGCTTCCGCTCACACAGAAGATGCTGGTCAAGAAATGTATAGCCGCATCCAAGCCTGTCATTATTGCTACCCAGATGATGGAAAGCATGATCCACTCCCCACGTCCTACGCGTGCTGAGTCCAACGATGTAGCCAACGCCGTTTTAGACGGTGCTGATGCGGTGATGCTGAGCGCTGAAACCTCCGTAGGGGAGTATCCGCTCGAAGTGGTAAAAGCCATGGAAAGGATCATCGGACATGTAGAAACAGAAAAGACATTATACAAAGTGAAAAGAGCGCTGAATCCGGCTTCCAAGACTTTTGTCAGTGATGCAGTTTGCCTCAATGCCGTATTCATGAGCCAGGAAGTGGGCGCAAAAGCGATCATCTCCATGACTAAATCCGGCTATACAGCCTATAAGATTTCCAGCTTCCGTCCGGAAGCTCCGATATTTATATTTTCAGATAGCCGTGAGCTGCTGAGCGTCATTAGTCTGGTATGGGGAGTACGCGGAATATATTACGACCATTTTGAGTCCACTGATCAGACTTTTAACGAAGTAAAGGAGATTCTCAAGGAAAAAGGATACATCCAGACAGGCGATCTGGTGATCCATACGGCCAGTATGCCGATCCATGCCAAAGCCCGCACAAACGCGCTGAAGGTAAGTCTGGTCGAGTAATACGTATTAAAATCACATAAGGCAGGTCATCATTAATGCGGAATTAAGAGCCTGTCCAAGAATTTTTATTTGCGCATTTGAGATGATTTTGGTGTCAGCCAAGACGGGCTTTGAAGGACATAGCAGTGCTTCTACGTTCAAAAAGACCAACGCAGGATGGCGCGAAAAGCATCCAAATAAGCTTTTATAAAATTTTTAGACAGGCTCTCATATTGTTATTATATTCGGCAGACGTAAATTTGCACCAATGATTCTCTTTATACATAAGCAGTGCTGTATGGCAACGGTTAATGACCGAAGGGGATTGATTTGCTGATATACTCAAGCAAAATTCAATATACAAAAGCCCTTCGGATACCCTCCGAGGGGCTTTTTTAATTTAGAGACAAATTTTATCCATCATTCTATCTATCACTATGCCAACAGAAATTTCAGTAACTACACCCGGACTATTATTCAGCACGGTATCGCTGATCATGCTTGCCTATACCAATCGATTTCAGGCAACGACTCATCTGATCCGTTCCCTATCCAATGATTATAGCGAGAAATCTGATTCCGGATTATTGAGGCAGATTCAGCTGCTAAGGCGGCGGGCGGTGCTGATTAAGGGAATACAGATCCTGTGCATTCTCGCGCTGCTGCTAAGTATGGTGAGCATGCTTTTGGTATTGTATGCGCCGCAGCAGATTGCCCGGAGCGTATTCAGCATCAGTCTGCTATTGATGGTTGGCTCCCTGCTGATATCTATTTACGAGCTAACGCTTTCAACGGACGCTCTGAACCTCTCCATACCCGATGTAAAGGCTACCAAAAAGCCGGAACGCAGAGATGATCGCGAGCAAGCTCCACGCAAAGAAGTACATCAAATATATGAGGAAGTGAATCAGTAAATCTGATCCGGAAGGGCAAAGATCTATTGTAAATCTTCTCCGGAAGTAGCGGTCAGCATATCTGACACATCTATTCCGAGATGATCGGATACTTCACGAAATAGCTCTTCTTCTTTGGCCGTCATCGGCTCGGTGATATTGATAATCTCGAAGGCATAATAGATCAGATCAATTTTGTCTTCTTCAGTTGCCTGCTGATTAAACCGATCCGTGAATCCCATACACATCTCGTAATGTGCACCTGTAGGAATAGAAAGTAGCTCGGAGTTCTGAACATCCAGATCAAAGTCATTAATGCTGCCGAGGTGCTTCTCGATATACTTCACAAGAAAGGATCCTTCCTTAACAGTATAACGGCCATCCACAATGGTGAAAACCATCAGTATTTTATAACCCAGCCGGACTAATTCAATGTTCATGTCTGCAAAGATGGGGAAATTATCATTTCCTGACTGTAAAATTTCTCTACAGGGAGAATTACATTTTCTCAGAGGGTCTGTTCTTTAGCTCCGGAACGGTATCATGCTCATGTCCGTACTTGGGAACTGTTCGGCGTGGACTGATCGGTATGCAAATTCCGAGGGTATAGCGGAACACATCAGAATTGAGCTTGGGCGCATTGCTTCCTTCCGGACTCGGGTAATTATCCACTTTAGTGTTGGTGTAGGAAAATCCGAGGCATAGTCCAATTTCGGAATTACGCTTGAAAGGGATGTAGCTCAAAAGCTCTATATGGGATAGAGATCCTTTATTATTCGCACCGTCATTATAATTCAATGATGTTCCCTGAATACGGTTGAGGCTATTCAGTATAGGAATCAGCACTACTGCGCCAATGCCCTGAATCTTTCCTCCGTAGTGATCTATCGGGACGCTATTGCTGTAGTTGTAGAGAAACGTCCCGATGTTGCCGTAGGTATAGGTGAGCATCGCACCTATGCGACCCTTATAGAAATATCCGGCGCCACCCACTACTTTGTAATTGAACTCCGAGAAATAATAATGCTCGACTCCAGTTAAAGAAGGAGTGCTGCTGACCTTCAGATCATCTTTGGGAGCAAAGCTGACATCTCCCTGGGCATAAAATATATTGAGAAAAGTGCGCTCGAGTCCGAGATACATCCCGAGGATACTTCCCTTGCCCTGAAGGTAGGCTGAGTCCGGCGCGCCTGAACTGTTAGTCCCTTTGTAGCGCTGAAAATTATCCACTTTAACATCCACGTAGCGTGCACCTACTGATAAGAGCAATACATCGGTGTAGGACTTATATTTTGTGGAAAAGGTATAGTTCTCCGGACGGTTTGGATTCTGCCCCAATGCCAATCCGATCCATAATGTGCAGCATAT
>JBBRLW010000113.1:0-6814 GCA_038231115.1 Bacteroidia bacterium | reverse complement strand
TACAGTCCATGAATCTTGATATGATCCATGAATTTCGGAGGCAGAATCATACGCTTGGCAATGCTGTTTTGAGCGTAGTTGGAAACATCGGCTTTGACCTGAGCCTTAAGCTCACGAATAAGTATTTTTCAGGCATTACATCCGAATCATTTACTGCGCATAGAAAGAAACCTGAAAATCCTTCTCAATTTGAGGTAAATATCAAAAAGGATTTTTCCCAGACGCATTGCATGATGGGGTCTGAGGCGTATTCCAGGCATGACGAACGCCGCTTTGGACTTTCTGTAATCAACAATATCCTGGGAGGAGCTGGAATGTCAGCACGGCTATCAATGGCAGTGCGGGAAAAGCACGCGCTCACCTATCACATAAGTTCAGGATACTCAAGCTATCAGGACTCTGCTGTGTTTTCGATATACTTCGCAACCGAGAAGAAAAAGCTGGAGAAATGCAGAAGGCTTATCCTGAAAGAACTCGATATCCTAAAAGACAAAAAGATCAGTCCCACGCAGCTTCAGCTTGCCAAGACTCAGATATTGGGACAGGTAGCGTTACTGGAGGAAAATCAGAATGTGTTTATGCAATCCCAGGCCAAATCTTTACTGGATTATGGTCGGGTCATTACTTTTTCCGACTTTCTTGATAGCATCAATCGCGTAACGGCGGAGGATATTCTCGAGATATCAAACGATATCTTTGCCGAAGAAAAGATCAGTACGCTGATCTATGAAAGTGAATAGCTATGGAATTTCTCCCTGAAAAATTACAGGAATATGTTGAGTCGCACACACGTTCGGCAGGTGCGTTATTGGATCGGATAGAGCAGGATACCTACAGAAAGGTGTTGATGCCCCGTATGGTTTCCGGACATTTGCAGGGACAGATTCTGAGAATGCTGAGCCAGATGATCCGTCCCAAACGCATCCTTGAGATTGGGACATTCACCGGATACTCAGGACTTTGCCTCGCGGAAGGTTTGGAGCCAGAAGGCAGATTATTTACCATTGACATCAATCACGAGCTTGAAGATCAGGTAAGAGGATACTTTGCAGCAAGTGCATACAATAATCAGATAGAGTATCTGATTGGAAATGCGCTGACAATTATTCCGGAGCTAAATGAGCGCTGGGATCTTGTTTTTATAGATGCAGACAAAATCAATTACGCCAACTATTATGATCTTGTAATTGAGCAGGTAAATAGCGGAGGATATATCCTGGCTGATAATGTCTTATGGTCGGGGCATGTTATCGAGTCAAAGCAGGATAAGGATACTCAGGCGCTGGTATCTTTTAATCAAAAGGTACATGAAGATCCCCGAGTTGAAAACGTGCTGTTTACCGTCAGGGATGGCATCATGGTTATGCGGAAAGTCTAAAGCCTCTAAAATAGTCCGCTGATATTTCCCTGATTGTCAATGTCGATGTTCTCGGCAGCAGGGATATTGGGCAGGCCTGGCATCCTCATAATATCTCCTGCAATTGGGATAATAAATCCGGCTCCTGTAGCCAGTTCAATTTCACGGATATGGATGGCAAAATTTTGGGCATCACCCAACTGTTTTGGGTCATCAGTAAATGAGTATTGGGTTTTGGCAAAGCAGATAGGCAGAGCAGTATATCCCAGCTGAGCAATACGCTCCAGGTCCAGGAGTGCTTTAGGGCTATAAACAACCTCTGACGCACCATATATTTCCCGGGCAATGATCCCGATTTTATCCTGCACCGGCTGATCCAGTTCATAAATCGGCTTGAAATCAGGTTCTGCCTTAAGAGCATATTCAGCTACGGCCCGAGCTAAATCTACGGCTCCGGCGGCACCTTCCGCCCAGTGGCGGCAGAGGTAGGCTTCAACGTCCCACTGTCTGCAGTACTTCATCACTATTTCTGTTTCAACACCTGTATCAAAAGTAAAGTGATTGATTGCGACAAAAGGCTGTAATCCGAATTTGCGGGCGTTTTCAACGTGTCTATGCAGATTATGCATTCCCAGATGCAATGCTTCGATATTTTCCTCTTTAAGCGTTTCCAGAGCTGCGCCTCCGTGATATTTCAATGCCCGAATAG
The DNA here is from genome assembly GCA_038231115.1 of Bacteroidia bacterium. Taxonomy (GTDB): domain Bacteria; phylum Bacteroidota; class Bacteroidia; order CAILMK01; family CAILMK01; genus JBBRLW01. Next base: position 4,748 of record JBBRLW010000113.1, on the reverse strand, counting down.
TTGCGACGAGAACTACAGCTTTCGGATGTAAGCCTGACAGGCGGCATTTGATATCCAGGAACTTCTCGCCGCCCAGATCAAAGCCGAATCCGGCCTCGGTGACAACGAAGTCTCCCAGGCTCATAGCCATTTTCGTAGCGATTACCGAATTTGTCCCCTGAGCTATATTGGCGAAAGGGCCTCCGTGAATAATCACCGGATTATGCTCGAGTGTCTGGACAATATTGGGCAGCATCGCATCTTTAAGAAGCGCGGCCATTGCACCCTGCGCTTTCAGATCACGGGCATAGACGGGTTTCCCTTCGACCGTAAGGCCGATAAATATATTGCCTAATCTGTATTTAAGCTCATCAATATTATTGGAGAGGCACAAAATAGCCATTACTTCAGAGGCCGCCGTGATGTCAAATCCCGATTTGCGGGGCACTCCGTTTTTACTGCCCAGTCCGATTTCTAACTGCCGCAGTGAGCGATCGTTCATATCCATTACCCGCTTCCAGGCGATGGTTTCCGGATCAATATTGAGGCTATATTTTTTATTCTGAAGATTATTGTCAATCAGAGCGGCCAGAAGATTATGCGCTTTTTCTATAGCCGAAAAATCTCCTGTAAAATTGAGGTTGATATCTTCCATCGGAATAACCTGTGCGTGTCCGCCTCCGGTAGCACCGCCTTTCATACCGAAAACAGGTCCCAGAGATGGCTCCCTGAGGGCGGCAACAGTTTTGAATCCACACAGATTCATTGCATCGGCAAGTCCAATGGTCGTCGTCGTTTTACCTTCTCCCGCTGGAGTCGGAGAAATGGCAGAAACAAGAATCAGATGTGACTTCGCAACTTTGGAAGGGTTAATCAGGGAAAGCGGAAGCTTGGCTTTAAATCGCCCATAGCTGAGTGCCTGATCCGCAGGAATACCAAGATCATGAATAATCTGGGAAATGGCCTGTGGAACAACTTTGCGCGCAATATCTAAGTCTGTCATTTCAGAAGGATTGAAATGCAAACTTAGGCATCAGGATTTTCATTGGGAAAAAGCTTAGGAAGTAGGCGGAAGTATATCAATATCGTCAACTACGAAGGCATACTCGGTTGCCATAAACAAATCGTCGTCCCCATCGTAATCGTCATCGTCATCATCGTCGTCATCCTCATCCTCTGAATCATCCGAATCTGGAGCAGTATTGCCTTTTTCCTCAGGATTGCCCTGATTCAGCTGGGAAGATGTGGAAGGCGGCTCTGATTTCATAAAAAATTCTATATCACTGACCTGATCCGCGTGCTCATTCAGGAAATCGCGGAGCGCATCATTGAATCGGCGGATCTCGTCCATTTCCTCATCCGTGAGTGGCTCCTCGTCGTCATCCTCGGGATCCAGCTCATATAAAGTAGTATAAAGGATACAGCTGGTCACCTCAAGCGGGATGCTCATTACATCCTGCAATCTGATGGAAATAGGTACTTCAAGGCTCTCGGCAGTTTTCAGGCGATCTGCCAGAGCAGTGGCAAGCAGCTCTCCCACGTTTTTGATGCTCCTCAGAATAGTATTAAGCTGATCGAAAGTCAGTCCGAAAGTAGCGGTACACAAGTCTCCGTAGTAGAGGACTCTGCAATAGAGTGTAATATCGTCGGTATCATCAAATACGATCTCATCGATATAAAAATGATCAAAAGTGAAGCTGCGGTCTCTGCCGAATTTTACGCCGAGGTCTTCCATAGAGAAAAAAGTCTGCAAAGATAAGTAGCCTTGCGGCCTCTATTTTGCAAAGAATCAATTACAATCATAATTTACAATTTACAGAGATATAATCAGAGGCTAAATGCAACAAGTTTGCGAAAAATAGTCTTTATTTTTGTAGCAGAATAGATCACATGACGATAGCAGGAAAATCTTTAACTTTTTATCTTTACATCGGAATACACTTCGCAGCCATTGCCGGAGCTTTTTTTGTTCCCTTTACCTGGAATATGGTATTGCTGTTCGGACTGACGTATTTTTTCCTGATGTTCTTTGTAACAGCAGGATATCACCGATACTTCAGCCACAGGAGCTATAAGCTCGACAGAGTGCCTCAGTTTTTGATGGCTTGGCTTGCGATGACTTCCGGCCAGAAGGGAATCCTGTGGTGGGCAGCCACGCACAGGGATCACCATATCCACTCTGATGATGAGCGTGATTTCCATTCTCCGGTACAATACGGATTCTGGCAGTCCCACATTGGCTGGATATTCATGCCTGAGACACAGACCTACAATCCGAAGAAAATCCAGGATTTCGGTAAATATGCCGAGCTTAGATTTCTGGACAAATATCACTGGCTGCCTACGGTTGCTTATGCCGTGTTTATTTCCCTGTTAGGTGGATTTACTACGACCGAGCATACTTTCTGGGGAGCGGCTATGCGTAACCTCGTTTGGGGATATGCGCTGCCTATTCTGTTTTGCTATCAGATTTCTTACACAGTTAACTCATTTGCACACGTATATGGCAAACGCAGATTTGAAACGTCTGATGACAGTCGTAATAACTGGTTCATTGCTATTTTCACTTTAGGAGAAGGATGGCATAACAATCATCACTACTGTAAAAGCTCCTGCCGCCAGGGATACAAGTGGTATGAGTATGATTTTACTTTCTATCTGTTGAATGTTCTGAAATGGGTAGGGATCGTAAAAGATATGCGTCCTTTCAGAGTTGAAAATACGAAAGGCGTAATGGTGGAAGCGAAATCTCCCGAGCAGCAATTTAATCCGGTTCCAGCTGAGGCCTAAGATTTTACATAAATCACATAAATATATGCGCCCATCAGATTTAAATCTGATGGGCGTTTTTATTGGATCTGCATGGAATGATAATTGAGCGGTAGCTTTCCGTGCGCAGGCAACTGATCAGCTACATATTAGTTTTATTCTCCCTGGTAGGGATCATGGCACAGACAAGCCTCTCATTCAGAGATGTTTGCTGTATGGAACAAGCTTCTTCCACTAATGACGAGTCCTGTTGCTGTACTGTTTTAGCCAGTTCGGATGAGTGCTCGTCCTGCTGCCCGGCTACAGAGATACATATTGAGGCCTCCGTTACTTCTCTGGAGAGCTATATTGCAAAGGCAGTGTTACCAATCGCTTCACAAATCCTGCTGTTCCCCCGCTTATTCTCGTTAGATTTTCCATCATCTTTTTATCCGGAGCGTTTCAGCTTCTCCCATTATTATCGGCATTATCTTCCAGAGTCCAGGAGCGTGTGTCTGAGCATACTATACCATAATTTCCGTATTTGATCGTTGAATGAATAATTAATTATTTCATTTTCAATGTTTTATCAAATATAACTATGACGTTTATCAAACACCGGCTGATATGCCTGGTATTATTTCTTCTTGCATATCAAACTTCAGAGGCACAAAGTATCACAGGGAAAGTTACCGATGAGGCAGGGAATCCTGTAACGGGAGCTTCCATTCGGGACGAGCTGCAGCCCACCAATGGAGCTATTTCGGATAGCCTTGGCCGATTTTCGCTTGATGTTACAGATGATCTCCCGCACGACCTAATTATCCGGTTCGTTGGGTACAAAGAACTTACGTTTGTAGCCAAAGCATCGGATAAAGTGTATCAGGTTAAATTACTGGAAATACAGGGTATCCAAAAAGCCGAGGTAACTGTTACTGCCGAGCTATCCGCACATTATATGGACAGGGTATCTGTTCAACAGACGGAGGTCATTTCCCAAAAGGAGCTAAGGCGGGCAGCCTGCTGTAATCTATCGGAGAGCTTTGAGACGAATGCTTCCGTAGATGTCAATTTTCCGGATGCTCTGACCGGCGCACGTCAAATCAGGCTGTTGGGTCTTGATGGGATATATACACAGATACTCTCGGAGAATGAACCCTCTCTGAGGGGATTACAGTCCGTTTATGGAATGGGAACTGTTCCTGCCCCCTGGCTGGAATCTGTCCAGATATCCAAGGGAACTGGCTCCGTTGTAAACGGATATGAATCTATGGCCGGAAGCATCAATCTTGAGTATAAAGCACCGCCTAAGAATGAGGAGCTACTGGTCAACGGATATACGGATCTGATGGCTCGTGAGGAACTCAATATCATTAAAACAAAGATGCTTAGTCCCTCATGGGGGACAAGCCTGATGCTTCACGCGAATGATAATTTCCTGAAAATGGACAGAAACCGGGACGGCTTTATGGACGTTCCCCTGAGCAGGCAGCTATCCCTGCGCAATGCGTGGTCAGGCCAGCTGAAACGTGGATGGGAAACAAAATTCAGCGTCGAACTCATGCACCAGAAAAAGGAAGGCGGACAGTTCCGTCATATAGAAAATGATAGCCTGAGCCCGCTGTATCTTGTGCAAAATGAAATAAACCGAGCCGAATTTCAGGCTAAATTGGGTAAAGAGTTTGAATCCAAACCCTGGCGAAGCATCGGAACACAATATGCAGGCACAGTTTATAGTCAGAATTCTCTTTATGGACCCAGCAATTACTCCGGGAAACAGTACTCGGGCTACTTCAATGGAATCTATCAGACCCGGATCAAAAATGACCATCATGTTGTTGTGTCCGGCCTAAGCTTCCTGGTGGATCGATATATTGAATCTGCACAGCTCAAAGGCTATGACACTATAGGGAAAAGAACCGAGCTTGTTCCCGGCGCATTCTCGGAATATCGGTTCAACTGGAAGAAAAAGCTTTTTGGTGACATCGGATTCAGAATAGACGATCATAATCTGTTCGGAT
>JBBRLW010000112.1:0-6854 GCA_038231115.1 Bacteroidia bacterium | reverse complement strand
TGGCCTGGGAGCTGAAAATGCCCAAGCTCATCGGAGTGAAGCTGACCGGAAAACTTTCCGGATGGGCTTCTCCTAAAGATATTATCCTTAAAGTAGCTGGTATCCTGACGGTCAAAGGCGGAACCGATGCCATCGTAGAGTACTTCGGCGATGGTGCCGACTCTTTTTCCGCGACCGGAAAAGGCACGATCTGCAATATGGGCGCTGAAATAGGCGCGACCTGCTCCCTCTTTGGATACGACGACCGGATGTCGGAGTATCTGCGCCTCACTGGCCGCGAGCAGATTGCGATACTGGCGGACTCCATGCGCGAGCATCTCCGCTCCGATCAGGAAGTCTATAACGAGCCGCATAACTATTACGATCAGCTGATAGAGCTTAACTTATCCGAGCTGGAGCCGCACATCAACGGACCTTTTACACCGGATGCCGCCTGGCCGCTCTCCAAATTTGCCGATGCCGTCAAGGAGCATTCCTGGCCGGAAAAGCTGGAAGTCGGACTCATCGGCTCCTGCACCAATTCCTCTTATGAGGACATGACCCGTGCGGCCTCTGTAGCCCGTCAGGCAGCGAAGAAAGGCATCCGCGTCAGCACAGAATACACAGTGACGCCTGGCTCAGAGCTGGTTAGATATACCGCGGAGCGCGATGGGATCCTCCAGGCCTTTGAAGAAATCGGAGGCGTGGTTCTGGCCAATGCCTGCGGACCCTGTATCGGTCAATGGGCACGCCATACGGACGATCCGGAGCGTAAAAACTCGATCATCACTTCCTTCAACCGGAATTTTGCCAAGCGTAACGATGGCAATCCGAATACGCACGCCTTTGTAGCATCTCCGGAAATAGTTACGGCGCTTGTCCTTGCAGGCCGCCTGACTTTCAATCCGATGAAGGACTCGCTCATCAACGAAGCCGGAGAGACCGTGATGCTTGACGAGCCTGTCGGAATCGAGCTTCCTCCCAATGGATTTGACGCCAAAGATCCGGGCTACGAAGCCCCTGCCGAAAATCCCGAAGCGGTTTCCATTCAGGTCAGTCCTACTTCGGACAGGCTGCAGCTCCTCGAGCCATTTGCTGCCTGGGAAGGTACCGATCTCGAGAATATGTATGTCCTCATTAAAGCCAAAGGCAAGTGTACGACCGATCATATTTCGATGGCTGGTCCCTGGCTGAAATTCCGCGGACATCTCGACAATATCTCCAATAACCTCCTCATCGGAGCCATCAATAGCTTCAATGAGCGCACCAATAGCGTCAAAAATCAGCTGACAGGTCAGTATGGAGCTGTCCCTGATACAGCACGCGTATACAAGGCCGCCGGCATCGGATCGGTTGTTATCGGTGACGAAAACTACGGCGAAGGATCTTCCCGCGAGCACGCCGCCATGGAGCCGCGTCACCTCGGTGTCAGAGCCGTGATTGTGAAATCATTTGCCCGTATCCATGAGACCAATCTCAAGAAGCAGGGTATGCTCGGACTCACGTTCCTCAACCCGGGCGACTATGACAAGATCCAGGAGGACGATAAAATCGCCATCCACGGATTGATGACTTTTGCCCCGGGGATGCCCCTCATCATGATTGCTTCCCACAAGGACGGTTCTCAGGACGAGATCCATCTCAATCATACCTACAATGCCATGCAGATCGGATGGTTCAAAGCCGGAGGCGCGCTGAACCTTATCCGCCAGGAAGCCGAGCGCCGCCGTCAGGCTGCAATGGCATAGTCTGTTGACTATCATCTAATTATATACACGTCGATGCCGCAGGAGATGTTATCTCCTGCGGCATCGACGTATGTGGGAATATATGGAGGAGAGCAAAGATAACAGTCTTGGACAAAGCTCCTACTCCAGCACAATCTTCCGGACTTCTCTTAGTCGATTACCTGATTCTATATCTACGATATACATTCCTGCGCTGATCTGAGCGGGTAAGGAGAGGTTTGTAGAGGATCCTACGGTGAGCCTGATCGTCGTCTGCATGAGCGTACGTCCCTGCATATCACGGATATTCAGCGTGTACGCAGCAGCAGAAGTAGTAGCAGCGGCGTCCATACGGATGTGCAGCATTCTATCGGATAGGCCTGCCCAGAGGCTGAGCTGTGGCTGTGTGGCCGCAGTCGCTTCATCCAGCCCCAGCACTACGGCTTTGACTTCATAGGATGGCTCGCTTTCACCGCAGTCATTCAGGGAATATACCTTGTATTTCTGTCCATTCATGCCCTTGTCCCAGTCCGTGTAGGAAGTTGTATTGGCCGGAAGTGTAGCAATCTGCTCAAAATAGGACCGTCCCGAGCCGTCCATGTTTTCCCGTATCACAATATAGGAAGTCTCGAGCGTATCGGCATCCGGCCAGCTCAGCCGCGGATGTAATGTGGAATTTGCATATCTCGTGGCGGTATCGACGCGCAGATTCCGGACAACATCAGGGATCGCGCAATCGCGGTCATTGGGACTATAAAAGCGGGCAACAGAATACACTGCCGTAGGCGGATAAAAGGCGTTTGTATGAAAGGCTCTGATCCTGTTGATATGGAAGTCCGTGGTGTAACCGAAGCTATAATACTCCGTTCCGGCATCAATAGAAGTACCGAAGGGATTGAGATTCAGACTTACTACACATGACTTGAGGAATCCCCGGGGAGAATATCCGTATTCCCGTGCATAGATCCAATCGGACTGGGTACCCTTCTGTGCAAAAGAGCTATCCCTGTCGAGCTTTCCAGCTGTGTAATAAAAGCGGCGGGATTCACTTTTCTGCCAGCCTTTGGGCATCGCATTGGAATAATCATATACGTCATGCTTAAGCGATAGGAGCCTGTCCGGAGCGTTTCCGTAAACGAGGCGCAGACGCTCGGTGGAGTCCATAGTATGAAGTGCAGGGTCATAGCTCAGCAGCAGGATCAGCGTATCACGGTGATGGGCTGTATCGCGGTAATGGATCTCCTTTCCGAAGAGCTTGCCGTCGGTACGGTATTGTGTCAGGATCCACTGACTGCCTGAGCGAACTCCTTTTTTATAGCCGCTGGATGCGCTGTCATGGTCATAGCTGACCACAACGCTATCCGGCAGAGAATCCTTGCCGGCATAATAGTACCGGAACTGGTCTCCCCGGATTTCTATACTATCAAAGTTGATAATCCCCTGGAAAGTAGCACGATACATCTCAATATCAATGGCAGAGGCACGCTGTGCGTGTGCAGAAAAGTTGAGGCCGCACAGCATCGCCGTGATTGCGGTTAAAACGTGGCATGTCAGGTGTTACATCGTTGCGTAGTTTAGATGAGCAATATAGCAAAATTTTTATAATCAGCACATTACCGGATATAAATTTATACGGAGGTGGGATTGGGGATCTGGGGGGAAGGGGGGAGAAGGGGCTCGCAAAGTCTCCGCGCTCGCGCGGGGATATCATCACACGAAAACGCCTCCGCTCCGATGACGATGAAGATTTCTCCGCTGCGCTCGGCTTCCTGTACCCTGCCGAAGCAGGGCGGAGCCTCGCTCCGGTCGAAATAACCCCAGTAGGAATTTATGGTTCCGAATTACACGAGTCCCGTTCCACCGTCAGGTCATTTCGACTGGAGTTTTGGCTGCGCAACGAGGCCTTCAAGCCGATTGAAGCAGGCATTACGCAACGGAGAAATCTTCAGGCAAAGAGGAGCATAAGGGTTGTTGTGCGGGCAGCCACAAGGGGCGCCCCTACATCAATGCATCTGCGGGAGAAGATTTCTCCGCTGCGCTTGGCGCGCTCGCGCGTAGTGTTCCGAAGGGACACTCGTGTGTATAAAATAACAGCTTCTCCAGACTGCTGACCCGCAAAATATACGCACGAATGAAGAGAGGGCAGTCTGGAGACGTTAACCCGCAAAAAAGAGACGGCAGTCTGGAGAAGCCTACATTTGATACACACGAGTGTCCTTTGCTTGAAGGCAAAGAACACTACGCGAGAGTACGTGTGATGGCGGACGCGCGCGGGGGAGAGCGCGGAGCGCGCGCGGGGATAAGGAGCAAGGGAGCGCGAGGCAATTGTGCGGCTCTTGATTCGCGGGGATTTCTCAATTCTGTTAACAATAGCGTAATCATTCGGTAATGTTGGGACAAAGCCGGCGGGGGACTTTCGCATCAAGTATAAACTGATGAAAAAGAAACTTTTTACACTCTGTGCGGCAGCATTATTCGCTGCTACGGCTGTCCAGGCAGCGAACGTAACCGTATCGGATACGATTACCTCAAGCACGACATGGTCGGCTTCGAATATATATACCTTACAGGGATATATATTCGTGAAGAACGGTGCCACGCTCACTATTGAGCCGGGGACCATCATCAAAGGAGACACGACAAACCCGGGCTCTCTGATCATCACACGTGGTGCGAAGATCATGGCACGCGGAACGGCTTCTGCACCAATCGTTTTCACTTCTGCCAGAGGGAAAGGACGTCGTGCACCAGGTGACTGGGGTGGCGTACTTCTGCTTGGAAAATCTCCGGCAAACTCTCAGGATGCTGTAACGGGCGATCCTAAAATCGAAGGATTTCCCGCTACGGTGAATCAGGAAGTACTCCGTTTCGGAGGAACTGATACAGCTGATAACTCAGGTGAGCTATCTTACGTGCGTATCGAGTTTGCTGGTATTCCTTTGACTGTCAACAACGAGATCAATGGACTGACCCTCGGCGGTGTTGGTAACGGAACAAAAATCGACCACGTACAGGTATCCTACTCCGGTGATGATGCGATCGAGTGGTTCGGTGGAACAGTTAACTGTTCACACCTGATAACATGGGGATGTATTGATGATGATTATGATACGGACAATGGTTTTTCCGGAAACGTACAGTACGGTATCTCTGTAAGAGATGTCAACAAGTTTGACCCACCTTCCAAATCAAATGCTTTTGAGTCAGATAACGATGCTAAAGGAACACGTAACAAGCCATTGACGCGCTGTGTGTTCTCTAACATGACATGTATCGGCCCTAAAAAAGGAGATACAGCCACTGCTGTTAACTCGGCTTTCCTTGCCGGAGCACGTATCCGCAGAAACAGCCGTATGTCCCTGTTTAACTCTATCATCATCGGATGGGGAGATGCCATCTACTTTGACGGAGCACGTACTAAAGATGCATTTGAAGCAGATTCCGCACAGCTGGAAAACAACCTCCTTGCCGGAAACAGCCGTAGCTTCAAAGTATCCAGCGATATCCCAACGTATGATTTTGCCGGATACTTCAATAATTCTTCCCGCAATAACATCGTGAAGGCTAAAGCTTCCGATGCCGGACTAATCAATCCTTTTGACTTGACCAAGCCTGATTTCGCACCGGCTACTACTTCCATCGCTGTCGGGAAAGCTTCCTATAAAGATCCCCTCGTTCAGAGAGGATTCTTCAACAAGACATCCAACTTTATGGGCGCTGTAGCTCCTGCAGGAGATAACACATCCGGATGGAACTTCGGTTTTGCAGTATATGATCCACAGAACTTTGACTACTCTACTGCCGGAGTTACGGGCGTAGATGAGCACACGGCTCCGGCTTCCGGAATCGACGTGGTGAGGGCTTATCCTAATCCATCAAACGGACAGACTACTGTTCAGTTCAGCTCTTACAAAGCACAGCACACGGCTCTGAACATCTACGATGTTACAGGCAAAATTGTGCTGACGGTTCCTGCTAAAATGTATCCGATGGGAGTGAATACGATCCAGTTTGATGCGACTACGCTGAACAACGGAATCTATATCGTCCGTCTGGAAACTGAGGCTGGAAACATCTCTACGCGTATTTCTATCCTGAAGTAATGTAGCGGACTTTTTAAGTCCAATATATATATATATCATAAAGCCGGACTGCTGTAAAGTAGTCCGGCTTTTTTTGTAGATTGCTCAGCCAAAACGATATAATCATGCGCTGGCAGCTACATAAGATCAAGGGATTCAATAGGATAATCCTGCTGTTACTTGTCCTTGTAATGCTGATCAATAGGCCTGTAATGGCGCAGACTGGTGATTATCCGCCGAACTACGTTGCGACTCCGACTCCGCCTTTACCGCGCAAGGCTCCGGCAAAAAGGGACACTACGTATGGCAAATCCGCTGTCTCTATCAATCTGCTTTTGCTCTTCCGGAGTGCCTATCTGCTGAGCTATGAACAGATGCTCAGCCATCATTTTGCCTTAGAGATCGGTGCCGGCATCACCCGTGATGATAATATCTTTGAGGCTGCTGGCCGCTATCCCTATAAAGCGCCTTTTAGCGATTACTCTTCAGGTCCTTATACTGTACAGAATGGAGGATACTGCTATAATCTGGCGCTTAACTACTTTCCGAGAAGTACTACGGGGCTTCATGGATTGTATCTGGGGCTTTTCCTGAGAAAATTCGTGTACCACGTCTCTGTGGAAAATACCAGCTTCTATATCTCTGAAAAATACATTTCGCCTGATGATCCGGATAATATCGAAAGCTACAAAGGACCCTATAACGCAAATTACTCCTACTTTGATCTGGGACTCAAGATCGGCAAAAAATGCGGATTCAGGCGCATCAAATGGCTGTATTATGACTACTTCGCCGGACTGGGCTACCGCCATATATATCAGACTGATTTTGTAGGCCAGCGTAATGAACGTCATTATGTGGGTAATAAATTAATTATCCCCGGGCATCAAAACGTCAGGCGGGAAGACGATTTGTGGCTGTATTTGGGTCTCAGCGCGGGTATGAAGTTTTGACATGAGGGGGAGCAGGGGGCATGCGCTCTGTTAGCGGAGAAATGACCCCAGTAATAAACAGATACTTAGGAACTACATACCACCGTCAGGTCATTTCGACTGGAGTTTTGCTT
>JBBRLW010000111.1:0-6894 GCA_038231115.1 Bacteroidia bacterium | reverse complement strand
GCGCTGGCTATTGCGGCGCTGGTCTTTGCTTTTGCGCAGCCCTTCATCGGACAGGAGAACAAATCGCAAGGCACAGGCAGCCGCGCGGGAAGGCATTACGTCAGTGTTTACCTCGATAACTCCTACTCTATGGGTGCTAAATCCACCCAGGGAGATCTGCTCAATCTCGGACGTGCCAAAGCCGAGGAAATAGCCCGTGCCTATCACGAAACGGATCAGTTTCAGCTACTGACCAATGATTTTGACCTCCGCAGGCAGCGCTTTACTTCGCGCGCGGAGTTCCTTTCGGCACTGCCTGCCATTCGCCTCAGCGCGGAGTCCCGCAAGCTTTCCGAAGTTTATGGCCGCATGCGCGAGGCCTTCCGTGCTACGGAGTCCGGCACGCGCTCCGGATACCTGATATCCGATTTTCAGCGCTCTGCAGCCGATCTCCAGCGCCTCAACCGCGATTCTTCTCTGGCGCTGTATAGCGTACTGCTGAAAAGTCCGGCGGTAAGCAACGTCTATATCGATAGTGTCTGGTTTGAGTCTGCCGTGCTGCAGATCGGACAGGCCAATATCCTCAAAGCACGTATCCGGAACAGCAGCGAGCGTCCTCTGGAGGGTGCTACCGCAGTGTTGAAGATCAATGGGTCCCAGAAAGGAATCAGTAATTTCAACATAGCCGCCGAGGGGAGTACGGCCATAGATATTCCGTTTTCCATCTCTGCCGAGGGCAGCAATAAGGCCGAGGTATCTCTCAATGATTATCCGATTACCTTCGATGACCGCTGGTATTTCAGCTTTGAAGTACCACGTCAGGTAAAAGTACTCTCCATAAACGGATCAGGCAGCTCCGGCGCAGTAGCTCAGGCTTTTGCCAAAGAGAAGGCTTTTCTGCTGACTCCAACTGCCGAGGGAGCCATCAATTACTCCGATTTTACCAGCCAGCGCCTGATTATCCTCAACGGACTCAAATCCATAAGTTCCGGACTGGCCTCAGCGCTAAGAGATTATACAGAAAGGGGCGGGAACCTGCTCGTCATCCCTACCGCCGCCGCCGATCTTTCCTCTGCATATAAGCCTCTGAGCGATGCCTTTTCCTTGCCGGCTTTTGCATCCGCTGTTTCCGGAGAAAATAAAGTCAGTAGCATTGAGTTTAAGGATCCGCTGTTTAATGGCGTATTTGACAAGTTCCAGGGGAATTTGAATCTTCCGGTAGCTCGTAAATACTATGCGCTGGAAGGCAATGGATTACAGCCGCTGATGCACTTCGCCTCGGGAGCTACCTTCCTCGGAAGTGCTTCCTCAGGCAAAGGACATATATTCGTCTGGAGCGTCGCGCTTGACAAAGACTGGTCGAATCTGGCGGATCATGCTGTATTCCTGCCTGTCCTCTACCGTGCGGCGCTGTATTACTCTCAGAGCGATCAGCTGAGCTATACGCTTGGCCTCGATAACCGCATCAATGTCCGCAATGCACCGGAGCAGAAGCAGCGCATCATGCTGCACGGCAGCTCCGGCGATGTAATTCCGGCACAGCGCATTGTGGATGGTGGACTCAGCCTTTTTGTAGAAGGAGCTGTCCATGAAGCCGGATACCACGAGATTCGCACCGATCGCGGCGAAGTGCTCGGTATCGCAGCTTTCAACGATAACCGCCAGGAGTCCGATATGCGCTTCCTCAGTTCCGGCGAAATCAGCAGCCTCAACCCCGATCTGCACCTGATGGCATTGGATGGTACCAAAGCATCCCTGACCGGCGCCGTGCAGGATATCCAGCGGGGTGCCATTCTGTGGAAATGGTTTGTACTTGCCAGTTTATTATCGGTACTTTGCGAGGCCATATTATTGAGGTTCTGGAAATGAACAATATACTCCTACAACAAGTCCGGATCTGCCAGCCGGAATCCGCGCATCACGCCAGGCGTACGGATATCCTTATCACTGAGGGTAAAATAGATACCATCGGGGAAAATATCACGCCTCCGGATCATACGCACATCTTCAAAGGTGGATATGTCTCATCCGGATGGATGGATATGCGGGTCAATTATCAGGATCCGGGTGCCGAGCAAAAGGAGACCATCTCCACCGGACTCGAAGCCTCCCTGCGCGGCGGCTTCACTGATGTACTCATCAATCCCGACCTTCCCTATCCTGTATTTGCACGTCATCATATAGATTACCTCCGGCAGCGTGCCCTCGGACATCCTGTCCGGCTCCATACCGCTGCTCTGGCCTATCAGGATTATGAGCAGGGAACACTATCCGAAATGTTCGACCTCAGATCTGCCGGAGCCGAGGCCTTTTCCTTAGGATACAAAGCTGTACCGGACGATAATTTCCTCAGCAACGCGCTCCTCTATGCCGACCACGCCGGAAAAGCACTGATTGCCGTTCCCCGTTCCAGGACGATGGCATCCAATGGATTAATGCATGAGGGTCATGTTAACGTCAGGCTCGGACTCCCGGGAATTCCTGCCGTAGCCGAGATCATTGAAGTTCAGAAGTTTATCTCGCTTGTTTCCTATACCGGAAAGCCGCTACATATCTCCGGAATCAGCTCCGAAGCCAGCCTGATTCTGATCCGCAATGCCAAAGAGATCGGACTTCCTATTACCTGTGAGGTCTATGCCCATCAGCTTCTTTTTACCGATGAAGACCTGATCAGCTTTGATACCCATTACAAAGTACGTCCGCCGCTGCGCAGCAGCCAGGATCGGGATGCTCTCCGTGAGGGCGTCCTGGATGGAACCATTGATGTTGTCACCAGCGATCATCAGCCCCATGAATGGGACGCCAAGCACTGCGAGTTTCAGATTGCAGACTATGGCGTATCCGGTACGGAGACGGTATTTTCCGCCCTCTGTATGTCCCTCGGGATTGATACCATAGATCAATGGATCGGAAGCATTACCAGCCATCCGCGCAGGGTGCTGGGACTGGATACTCCTCAGATAGAAACCGGAGCCACAGCCCGCCTGACGATCTTTTCTCCGGAGCAGGAATATCACTTTACCGATACCCGCTCCCGCTCTAAAAATCATCCGCTCCTCGGCAAAACCATCTTCGGAAAGCCACGGGCTATTGTCAGCAATGGCGCGCTGATCCATACGGAAGAGGAGGGAATCAGCCTGTGATGCGGCAGAATCTGAAGCTCGGGATCATTGCCGGACTGTTGCAGGGAATCATCATTTTTCTCCTGTACGGAATGAGCCGCACGTATCTATCAGAAGGCTCCCTGCCAACATGTGCCGTGATTGCCGGAATTGCTTCCGCACTGATTAGCAAGCAGCGCCAGCAGGGACGTTTGTCCTTTGCGCAGGCCATGGAAAGCTTTGTAGGCACCTTCCTCATGGGACTGCTTATCACTACCATAGCCACGCTCATTCTCTATGAGCTGGTAGATCCGGATCTGATCCGGCAGAATATCAACATCGCCCGTGAGGGAATTATCAGCTCCATAAAAAACGGAACTACCTCCAAAGAAACCTTAGCCAACTTCGACAAAGGACAGCGGATTACTGGCCCCGGACGGACGTTCTTCTACCAGAGCATCGGCGCCACGACGCTCTTTGCCGCCCTCGGAATGATCCTCGGCATCATTGTTTCCTTAGCCCTTAAACGCGATAAATTAGCATCATGATAAGCATCCCCCGCGAAGCCAAACCGCTCGATATATCCATTGTCATCCCTCTATATAACGAGGACGAATCCCTGCCCGAACTTATGGCCTGGATTGACCGCGTTATGCAGGCGCACAGCTTCAGCTATGAGGTCTGGATGATGGATGACGGCTCTAAAGACCGCTCCTGGGAAGTTGTCCATGAGCTGCGGAGGAAGTTTCCTGCCCTGCACGGAATTTCCTTCCGAAGAAACTACGGCAAATCAGCCGCCCTCAATGAAGGATTCAAGGCCGCTACCGGACGCGTCGTCATCACTATGGATGCGGATCTGCAGGATTCTCCCGATGAGATTCCGGCGCTGTATAACATGATTGTCAATGAGGGCTACGATCTGGTTTCCGGCTACAAGGAGAAGCGCTATGATCCGATTACCAAAACGCTCCCTACCAAGCTATTCAATGCCATCACCCGCCGGATGTCCGGCATACAGCTCAATGACTTCAATTGCGGACTCAAAGCCTACAAAGGCGATGTTGTCCATAGCATTGAGGTCTATGGAGAAATGCACCGATACATTCCGGTAATTGCCAAATGGGCTGGATTCTCCAAGATCGGAGAAAAGGTCGTGGAGCACCGCGCCCGCAAATACGGTACGACCAAATTCGGACTGGAGCGCTTCACCAACGGATTCCTCGATTTGCTGTCTATCTTTTTCGTCGGCAGATTCGGCAAGCGTCCGATGCACTTCTTCGGAACCATGGGCATTCTCAGCTTTATGCTCGGGATGTCCATTGCCCTCTACCTGATTGGCCGTAAAATCTATATCGAGTTCGCGCACGATGTCCTCTCGCGTCCCGTCACGGAGCAGCCTCTGTTCTATCTGGCGCTGGTGGCGATTGTCGTCGGATCGCAGCTCTTTTTAGCTGGCTTCCTCGGAGAGCTTATCAGCCGCTCTGCCAACGAGCGCAATTTCTATCATATCCGGGACAGGGTGTAATAACGGCGCTTACAGTCGATATCTGCATTACGAGTACCGCTTTTCTTCTTTCACTATGAAGAAGAATCGGCCTGCATTAACGTCTAATAATTGATTGGTGTATTTCCCTACCGCATCTTCTGACGCTTGGTCAGATAGGATTGCAGGATTGGGTGAAATCCCTCGCGGATATCGGCCTCTACATAATCGACCTGATACATCGCGCAGCGCTCGCGGATCCTTAATTGATAGGCCTGCATCTGCTTCTGATAAAAATCTTTGATCTCGGCAGGATTGACCTTGATCTTCTCACCTGTTTCCATGTCCGTAAACAGATAAGGCTGATTGGCGAAGTCAAAGTCTATTTCCTGGCGCTTATCTACGGTATGGAACAGCACTACTTCGTGCTTGTTATATCTCAGGTGCTGGAGCGCGGAGAACATTTCCTCTGACTGTCCGGAATTATCCAGCATATCCGAAAAAATGATCACTAATGAGCGCCTGTGAATGGCTTCCGATAGTTCATCCAGGGCTTTGGCCGCCGAGGTACGCTTGTTCAGGTCATGAGAGGAAAGTAGCTGCTCCAGCATGTTGAACAGCAGCCTCAGATGCACGGGCGCGGACTTGGCCTGTGTATGCTTCTCAATCCCTGCGGAAAACAGAGTCAGCCCGCAGGCATCGCGCTGCTTCTTGAGCAGCTCCATGATGGCCGCTGCACAATAGACCGAAAACTGAATCTTGTTCATCCCTTCCTCGGGGAAATACATAGAGGAAGAATTATCGATGACAAGCTGGCAGCGGAGGTTGGTCTCTTCCTCGTAGCGCTTGGTGAAGAGCTTATCGGTACGTCCAAAGAGCTTCCAGTCAATATGGCGCGTACTTTCGCCTTTATTGTACAGGCGATGCTCGGAAAACTCTACCGAAAATCCATGGAACGGACTCTTGTGGAGACCGACGATGAATCCTTCAACTACCTGTTTAGCAAGCAGCTCCAGACCGCCGAAGCGCTGGAGCTGCTCAATATTAATATTTTTTAGATCGGGAGATGCCATCAGGAGGCTTATGCCAGCTGAGCGTCAAGCTTTTTAGCCAGAGTCACCTTGTTTGTGGCTCCGACGTGCTTATCTACCACCTGTCCGTTTTTGAATACGAGTAGGGTCGGGATATTACGGACTCCGTATTTGGTCGCGATTCCAGGATTGCTATCTACATCCAATTTCCCGATGACTGCCTTTCCGTCATATTCTCTTGCCATTTCTTCAATGACCGGCCCCATTGCGAGACAAGGTCCACACCAGGTTGCCCAAAAGTAAACCAGTACCGGCTTATCCGAGTTGGCTACCAATTCCTCAAAATTGCTATCTGTGATTTCTAATGCCATTACTTTATATTTATGCGTTTAATGTATTGATATGTACTATTACAAACCAAAAGTGAATTTAGTTTGTGCCCCATGAATAAGCATAAAGCACGCCAATGAAAACCAGAATCGTGTCTAAATATCGGAACTTCTCCGATGGGCTGACTTTTTCTTCCGGTCGCGGAAGCTGTTGAAGAGCAAACGGACTCCGGCGGCAATCATAGATCCGGCAAAGGCAGCGATGAAGAGCTTGCCATCAAAACGCATCGTCAGGGCATACATGATCAACAGAAGCACAGGAAGCTCGATGGCAATATCTATAAGGAATCTCCGCATGGATTGAAAACTGATATAGGGATATAAATAGTTCATTCTGAACATTGTTTAGCTCTGCTAATCCGGCTCCGGCAAATCGGATCGGGTAACGTATTTTTGCAGCTAATTATTTTCTTCGGATGCAAAATACACAGCAGGTGGACGAGCAGCTCACATTCGAGCAATTCAAAACGGAAGTCATTGAGGATTACCGTATCGGACAGCTATCGCGGCAGGCAAGCCTGCTGGGGCGCAAGGAAGTCCTGACGGGAAAGGCCAAGTTCGGAATCTTTGGGGATGGCAAGGAAGTGCCGCAGCTGGCTATGGCCAAGGCCTTCCGCAATGGAGATTTCCGCTCGGGATACTACCGCGACCAGACTTTCATGATGGCCATTAGAGCCTTGAACGTGCGGGAGTTTTTTGCATCCCTGTATGCCGATACCAATCCGGAGCATGAACCTGCCTCCGCTGGCAGACAAATGAACGGACATTTTGCCACGCACTTCCTCGATCAGCAGGGAGAATGGCTCCACCTGACGCAAAAGAAAAATTCATCCGCCGATGTGTCTCCAACGGCTTCGCAGATGCTCCGGCTCCTCGGACTCGCCTACGCCTCCAAGCTCTACCGCAATAAT
>JBBRLW010000110.1:0-6906 GCA_038231115.1 Bacteroidia bacterium | reverse complement strand
GCTAAATCCTTTGCTGATGAGCATTTCCACCGTTTCTGATCCTTTTGCCTCATTGATTTCCAGATAAAGCTGCCCGAGGTTCGAAAGATTTTTCACAGCTATATCTGCTATCTGGCGGTAAAACACCAGGGGATCATTATCCTCAACAAATAATGCGAGATGTGGTTCATAGTCGAGGACGTTTGCATGCATCAAAGCTTTTTCCGAATTCTGTACATAAGGAGGGTTGCTTACTATAATATCATACTCGGGCATATCATGGGACGTATAATGAAGTACATCCATTTCTATGAATTTCACATTGATGCTGTTCATTGAGGCACTTTTTTCAGCGAGAGATATTGCTTCCGGCGAAATTTCCCAGGCAACAACTTCAGATATCGGGAAGTATTTTGCAAGACTAATGGCAATACATCCGCTGCCCGAGCAAATATCAAGGATAGTTTTTGGATACTTATTCTGTCCTTTTCTAATGAGATAAACCAGTTCTTCAGTTTCCGGACGAGGAATCAATACGGATGGGGAAACCAGAATATTTACATCAGCAAATTCTACCTCTCCTATGATATACTGGACGGGTTCTCCCTGTAGTAAACGCTGTAAAAAAAATTCCAAAAGCGGATCAAATTTTTCGTCAACCTGTCCATTGAAATAGAGTTGGATATGGCTTCTGGAATACCGCGTAGTATGCTCGAGCAGATATACCATCAGGCTCTCCGATTCGCTCTGGCCATACAAGACTGAAAGTGAATGTACTCCCTTACTGATCCAATCTTTAAACGTCATATATAGGCCTGGAAATTATTTCCCAGTGCAAAAGTCTATTAATTATATCGTATTCTACCTTTGTAGAGATGGAAAACATGGAGCATCTGGCCTACATGAGCCGATGCCTTCAGCTTGCGGAAGCAGGAGCCGGAAACGTTGCTCCCAATCCAAAAGTCGGATGCGTTATTGTTTGTAAGGGGGAAATTATTGGAGATGGATATCATATAAAATACGGAGGAGCGCATGCTGAAGTCAATGCCATTGAGTCTGTCATTGATAAATCTCTGCTACTGGATTCAACACTGTATGTGAATATGGAACCCTGCTCCCATTTTGGGAAAACGCCGCCGTGTGCGGACAGAATCATAGCTGAGGGCATTCCGCGAGTGGTGTACGGATGCAGAGATACTTCTTCTCTTGTCAATGGCGAAGGCATCCGAAAGCTTCAGGAAGCGGGATTGGAGGTTATCGGAGGTGTATTAGAGCAAGAGTCAAAATTTATCAACCGAAGATTTTTTTGCTACCACGAAAATAAGCGTCCGTACATTATCCTGAAATGGGCACAAACCGAGGACAGTTTTATCTCAAGAAGTGATTATACTTCCAAATGGATATCCTCAGAATCAAGCAGATTGCTTGTCCATAAATGGCGGAGCGAAGAACAGGCCATCCTTATTGGATACCATACGCTGCTTAGAGATCGTCCCCGCCTGGATAGTCGGGATATGAAATCCAGGCATCCTGTGCGGATAGTATTATTACCGAGAAGCGAATCACTGAATCATTTTGAGCTTTTGCAGGAAGATATCCCTACCTACTACATGGGAGGGAATGAGCGTAGGGAATTTTCAGAGCAACATATCCAATTGCCCATCAATGATATACAGGGAGTGCTCAACTTCTTGCATTCTCTCAAAATTCAGAGCCTGATTGTGGAAGGGGGAGCTAAAGTATTAAATTCCTTTATTGATGCGCAATTGTGGGATGAAGCACGCATTTTCACTTCTAAAGTCAAATTTGAAACAGGGATAAATGCACCTGTAGTTGATGGCTCCACCTTATCACTTGAAAATATCGAGAATGATGAACTTAAAATTATTCTCCGTGCTTAGAAATCGCATATATTTGATTGTGATATTCAGTAGTATAGCTATTATTCTATGCTCATGCAATAACACTAAGAAGGATCCGGATCCACAGAAAAAAGAATATTTCGGAGAACCTAAAAAATCCGATACCCTGGATGTGTAGTCTAATTTCCGAGTTTGGCGGAGTAGCCTTCTTTTTGCAGAATCTCTACAATTTTGGCCTTTATATCCCCCTGGATGACTATTTCGCCTTCTTTTGAAGACCCGCCTACGCCACACTTGCTCTTAATGAGTTTGCATAGCTCTTCGAGCTCATTTTCCGGACCAATAAAGCCTGAGATTAGTGTAGCAATTTTCCCGTTTCGTCCTTTCGTGCTTTTTCCTACAATGAGGCGCTGTTTATCCTTCGCAATGGATTCATGCGCTGTATATGACTCATCATTATATTGAAAATCAGGATTGGTAGAGTACACAAAATTTCCACCCGACTTGCCTTTGGCCATGGCTGCTAATAAATTTCAACAAATTTACTCCATTAAGGAAAGATTTTTGATACACGGCCATTTAGAATCTGATAGAACATATCATTTGTAATGGGAAGAAAACGCAAAAACAATATTGAGCCTAAGGTTCACTCCGAACTCGCAGGGCTTGATTTGAGAATCAACGAATTTGGAGAGATTATTTCCAACATTGATATTGAGAAAGTAAATGCTTTTCTCACCAAGAATGTCCCTGATAAAAAGCTGATTAACAGAAATGATGATCAGTATCAGCAGGAATTCAAGATCGAGGAACACGATGAGCCTGAGCTTAATTTTGAAGATATTATCAAGCCCGTCCCCGAGGCTGATGATTTGTAGTTACGTTGAAGTCCCGAAATAGCAGGATACCAATTTCCTTACCTTTGCAGGTATGAGGATCGGTATTCTATTCGGAGGCAAAAGCCGTGAACGTGAGATATCCTTTGCGGGTGGCAGAACTGTTTATGATCTGCTTGATAAATCGGTTTTTGAGCCTGTTCCTATATTTATTGATAGCCTTGGAAATTTTATCCTCTTAGACTGGCAGTACCTCTACAAAGGATCTATCCGCGATTTTTATCCTTCTGATAAATATGCCAAAAAGAAAAGCCCTTCTTTCCAGGTTTATGTGGAAAGCATTACAGAAGATATTGATGAGGACTTTTTTAGTCAATATGGGAAGCAAATTCACCCACATGAGTTTAAAGATCATTTTGACTTTGCCTTTCTCGCACTTCATGGTCCCTTTGGAGAAGACGGGAGTATCCAGGGAATTCTAAGCTATTATCAGATTCCATTTTCCGGATCCGGAATTTTACCATCCGCTATTGGTATTGACAAAAGTGTCCAGAAACAGCTTATGGCTGAGATGGCCGTCAAATGCGCCAAATCAGAATCTATTTCAAGGGCACAATGGGAAGCTTCATCAAAGAAGGAGCGCTTTGCACGGTTTGAGAAGTTGAGTCAGTTTTACGAGAACAAAAAAGTTGTTCTTAAGTCGGTTTCTCAGGGAAGCTCTATCGGAGTAAGAATATATCCGGTATGGAATTATGATACTTTTACAGAATCCATTGACCGCTGCTTTTTTATAGAGAATGTAAAAAGAGTCGATTGGGAATCCTGCTCGTATCCGGAAAAAGTCCAGTTTATCCATTCGATCTGCGATATCAACGAGGGACTCGGCATACCAGTATATTGCGGGACAGAACTTATACTGCATCCCGATGATCTGTTAACACATATAGATCAGACATTTAGCTCTGGTGCTATTGAATATATTCGGCTACAAAGTCTGCAATCGGATCATCATGTCCTGATTGAGGAATTTATTGCAGGAAAAGAATTTTCCTGCATTGTAGTAGAAGATCTGGAAGGGAAACCTATTGCCCTTCCCCCTACCGAAATTATCAAAAAGACTGATATTTTCAATTACCGCGCAAAATACCTCCCAGGAATATCCAGAAAAATCACTCCGATTGAAGTATCGGAATCAAAAATTGATGAAATAAGGCGCAAATGCGAAATGCTCTATGAGCAGTTTCATTTTGATGTGTATGCCCGCATAGACGGAATGCTGACCGAAGATGGGACGGTATTTCTCAATGATCCAAATACTACTTCTGGAATGTTGCCAAGCTCTTTTTTCTTCCATCAGGCGGCAGAAATTGGACTCAGCCCGACGCAATTTTTGAGCTATATCATTTCCCGAAGCCTGGAGTGCCGGATGAATGACGGATTTTTCCCCCATGCCATCAGAAAGCTAATAGATCAGCTGGAGATAAAATTAGAGAGCGCACACATTGATAGTTCTTCGAAGCCGAGAGTAGCTGTAGTTATGGGCGGTAACTCAACGGAAAGACATATTTCTGTTGAATCAGGCAGAAATGTATTTGAAAAGCTAAGCTCATCGGGTACGATTGAGACATTCCCTGTATTCCTTACCGATCTGGGCAATGAAAGCTTTCGATTTGATATGCTCCCCCTAAATTTAATGCTCAAGGATAATGCGGATGACATCAGGGAAAAAGTACTGAGCTATAAGCCATCCGTAATAATAGATAAGATAATTGAGCAGGCTAAAGAAATCACCGGAGCATTCGGCAAATCAGATTATAGCTTTATGCCACAACAGATTACATTGGATGAGCTGTGTCAGAAGGCTGACTTCGTATTTATAGCACTGCATGGACGTCCGGGAGAAGACGGTGCACTTCAGAAGCAATTGGAATCTAAAGGCATGGCCTACAATGGATCGGGGATACTGTCTTCATCCACTACCATCAACAAATATGTGACGAATGAGATTCTGTCGCAGCATGGGATGCTGATTCCAGCGCATTTGCTCATCACAAGAGAACAGTATTACACCGAGAAAGACCTGATATTGGAAGAAATCAAATCAGCGATAACCTATCCATTGATTGCAAAGCCAGCCGATGATGGATGTTCATCAGCTGTCAAAAAAATAGACACGCCCGAGGAGCTGCAATTATTTGCGGATAGCATTTTTCGTCGGGATTACATCCTTGACGAAATCACCTCAGGCATGCTTGGGCTGGCTCCGAATGAAGAATTTCCACAGAAAGATTTCTTTGTGGTAGAAGAGTTGGTACGTCCAAATGGAGCCGACCATTTCGTAGAAATTACAGGCGGAATGCTTACTCAATTCAATGAAAAGGGAGAGAGAATCTACGAGGTTTTTGAAGCATCTGAAGCACTTGCATCTAAAGGGATACTCTCACTCGAAGAAAAATTCCTTGCGGGAGAAGGTCAGAATATTACTCCTGCACGCTACTCAGGTGAAACATCCAGGAATAAAGAGATATCCCATTTGGTAAAGGAAGAGCTTGAAAAGGCAGCAAAAGTCCTCAATGTAGAAGGATATTGCCGAATTGATGCCTTTGTGCGAATCTATAATGAGGCAAGGCCTGAAGTTATTTTCATCGAAGTAAACTCCTTGCCCGGACTAACGCCTGCTACCTGTATATTCCATCAGGCGGCAATCAATGGATATAAACCTTCACAGTTCCTGGAAAAAATTATAGAATATGGACAAGAAAAAATCGCAGGCAGGTAATAAGACTTTTCTGAAAAGTCCCTGGGTATTGCTACTCGGAAGTATTGTCGGTATTGGTCTGATTACAGTGGTCATTGCCTTAATTGTCGACTTTTCATTAAGCAGCTACACACACCATGGAGAATCATTAATTCTACCCGACTTCAAAGGAATGTCTATGCGTGAAGCAACCAGATTATGCGATGAAAAAAACATCCGATATCTGGTCAAGGATACGAGCTATTCTCCGAATATATCTAAAGATGGAATTATAGAACAAAATCCGAAGGCAGGTCAGCGCGTTAAAGAAGGCAGAAGAATATATTTCACCATAAATGGAAGGAATGCACCTTTGGTTAAAATGCCTGATATTATTGATAATCAACAGCGGGTTGCAATTAAGCGCCTTGAGAGCGAAGGTCTTGTTGCAGATGAAGAGGTAGAATATAAGCCCGACGAAGCCCTGAATGCAGTTCTGGGAATGACGGTCAACGGAAGAATTGTAAGGGCGGGAGAGAAGCTTCCCAAGGGTACGGTTATCAAGCTCGTGCTGGGGGATGGATTGCAAAGTCCGAAGGTGGCACTACCGAAACTTACGGGCAAGAAATTTGAAGAAGCAGTGTTGCTCATCAAGGAGAGCAGCCTAAATCTGGGAGTCATTCGCAATGAAGAAGGACATCAGCTGATTATGGCTGAGCCTACTGATATTATTACGAAACAGGATCCAGCGGTTCAGTCAGAAAAGAGTGAAATTTCTCAGGGATCATCTATAAACTTATGGATCAGAAAACAATAAAAAAATTGCTTCATTACAGGGTTCTGATCATTTTAGTCAGCATATTTTTGATCAGTGCTAACTCCTATGCACAGGAAATAGTTGTCCCGCTTAGCTCGAATCCGATTCAGGCGCGATTTTCCAGAGGCGGATACAGTAAAGTTCTGTCAAAGATGCCTTTGAAACTTCCATTTTTTGATGATTTTTCTTACGCAGCGCGTTACGAAACAGATACAGCACTTCAGAAAATTGATCCTTTTGATACGCTTTGGGAGAATCGGTTTGTTTATGTCAATAATACCTTCGGGATTAATCCGCCGTCCATAGGTGTGGCTACATTTGACGGTCTTGATGCTCAGGGGATGCCATATTCTGTTGGTACTGCCGGAAGAGGCCAGCCATCCGATACCCTGACTTCGAGAGCCATAGACCTGAGCAATCTGAATCTATCAGACTCAAGCGTGTTTCTGAGCTTTTATTATCAGCCTCAGGGAAATGGAGACGCTCCAGAGGAAGAAGACTCCCTGACGGTGCAATTTCTTAATAAAAAAGGAAACTGGATTCATGTCTGGGCAAAGCCAGGCACAGGAACTACTAAATTTAAAAAAGCCCTGATCCGCTTGAATGTAGCGGATAGCGTTATCTCCAGCGGATTTCAATTTCGATTTGTTTCGTATGCCAATTTGAGCGGTAATC
>JBBRLW010000109.1:0-6922 GCA_038231115.1 Bacteroidia bacterium | reverse complement strand
TTGATATGGAGCGTATCTGATTTTGCATGAGCGGATGAGTTAATCTCCGACTCATATCCTTGCATCCGAGGAATTTCATGCAATATCGTTTCGGCCAGGGTAATTGCAGTACCCGAGGGAAAGTCCTTTTTTCTCTCGTGGTGAATTTCAGTCATAGAAACCTCATAGCTATGATACTTTGAAAAAAGCTGAGCTGCATAGCTGTTGATCTTAAAAAACAGATTCACTCCCAGACTAAAATTAGTCCCATACAGGAAGCTTCCCTGATTAGATTCCACCCAGAATTTAACTTCATCCAGCCGATGAAGCCATCCGGTTGTACCACAAACTACAGGCTTTCCCAAGTATAATCCATCCATGATATTGCTGAAAGCAGTAGCAGGAGTCGTAAATTCTATTACCACGTCACTGGCTTCTATGAAAGACTTTCTTTCTTCTTTAGTGTGATGGCTGTTAATTCTTCCTGTAATCTCATGACCTCGAGACAGTGCTATCTCCTCAATCTTTTGACCCATCTGACCATATCCCAGCAGACAAATTTTCATTTTCTCAATTTGAGTTTTAAAGATGTGGTAAATACTGGAGCATTGTAGCTATATCCGACATTTAGAGGAGTCCATTGCAAGCTTAGATTATCGCTAACATCAAAGTCTCTCAGTTGAGCATATACATAAGCATCCAATATATTTGCCGCATAAATGACGGTGAAGAGTATAGCACTCAGATCACGATACCGATGCTTATCCTCGCGAATGGCTAATAATTGCAGAGAATCTGCAATCTGATTCGCCGGGTCAACACGCGGATTATGTGGATCGAATTCGTCTAAGGTGTTGGGATTTCTATCCGTCCGTGTGATGTATGCACGCTTGTAGCGTAGGTAATCATGATTGTAAGTGGAAATCAAATACACCCCACCTCCCAAAAGTGCATAAAAGAATGGGACTTTATACCATTGTCTATTATAGACCTGACCGAGGCCTGGAACAACAGTTGACATTAATGCTACCGTACCCGGCTTCAGTGATTTTTCCTTCCGAATTATAATTGATTTGGCAGAGGTATTACTATCCGGGAGGATAATTGCAGAGTCAGATGATTTGATTTGACCCGATACAGAAATCAGGGAAAAATATCCAACCAAAAATATCAGGCAGCTTTTAAGATTTTGATGGCTCAACAGGCGACTCAAATTTTTTGAGAATACTATTCAGTTCTTCCTCGTTATTAAAGCTAAAAGTGATCTCTCCTTTATTTTTGGCTTTGGGCTTTATCAGAACTCTTGTCTTCCAAAGCTTTAGAAATTTATCTTCGAAAGCTTTGTAAGGATGTGAAGTAGCTGAGGCTGTCTTTGCCTTTCCTTTGGATTTATTAGCCGGATTGTGACGCGACTTAATAAGCTCCTCCAGTTTTCTTACCGATAAATCTTCATCAATAATTGCCTCGAGAATATCAAGCTGATCTTGCTTTTTATCAAGTCCTGCAATCATCTTGGCATGTCCCATACTGATCTGATTATCACGTAGAGCGATTTGAATTTCTTCAGGAAGCTTTAATAACCTGATATAATTTGTCACAGCACTTCTGCTTTTGCCAATGCGCTCGGATAATTGCTCCTGATTCATTTTGCACTCATCCAGAAGCCTTTGGTAGCTGATTGATATCTCTAAAGGATTGAGATCCGCTCTATGGGTATTTTCTATCAGCGCCAGCTCAAGCATACCCTGATCATTGGCAATCCGAACGTAAGCAGGAATGGTTGGGAGCCCAGCGCGGATGGAAGCACGTGTTCTGCGTTCTCCGGAGATGATCTCATACTTGCCGTGTCCTATCTTTCTGACCGTAATAGGCTGAATGATCCCATGGATCCTGATTGAATCTGCGAGTTCCTCCAGAGCCGCTTCTTCAAATTCAGTCCGGGGCTGAAAAGGATTTGCTGCTATGTCGCTTATATTTATTTCAGCAATGCTATTCGCAGGCGATACATCAGTTCCTGATACATCCGTCCGGTTATCTGATAGTAATGCCGTTAGCCCCCGGCCCAGTCCGCCTTTCTTTGGTTGATTCATCGTTAGCTTTTGAGTGCAGGTTCCTGAATTTCAGCTTTACTCAAGCCATTTTTCTGAAGGATTTCTTTGGCGAGATTCATATAGCTGATAGCACCTTTAGAAGTTGCATCATGCAAAATTACAGGAACTCCAAAACTTGGAGCCTCGCTCAATCTGATATTTCTCTGGATGATCGTATCAAATACCAGTTTCTGGAAGTGCATTTTGACTTCTTCCACAATCTGGTTGCTGAGTCTGAGGCGGGTATCATACATAGTTAGGAGTATTCCTTCAATGTCGAGTTCCGGATTCAGGTTACTCTGAATTATTTTGATCGTGTTAAGTAGCTTTCCAAGCCCTTCCAATGCAAAGTATTCACACTGAACAGGTATTATTACACTATTGGCAGCTGTAAGTGCATTAACAGTTATTATTCCCAATGAAGGCGAGCAATCTATGATGATAAAATCATAATCAGTACTTAGCTGAGAGAGCGTCTTCTTCATCATCCATTCTCTTTGAGGAAGGTTAATCATTTCAATTTCTGCCCCTACCAGATCAATATGGGAAGGCAGAATGTCCAGATAAGGAATTTCGGTTTTGGCAATAGCTTCTCTCGGATCCATATCATTGATCACTGCCTCATAAATGCTGAGCTCTATCTCCCTCGGATCAAGTCCCAGTCCGGATGTAGAATTAGCCTGAGGGTCTGCATCTATGATGAGCGTCCTATACTCAAGTGCCGCCAGTGAGGCCGCAAGATTTATGGTTGTGGTCGTCTTCCCGACTCCACCTTTTTGATTAGCAACTGCTATTATTTTTCCCATCAATAATTATAGTATATTCTGATATTCAACGCTTTGCAAAACACGAATTTCACAAATCTAATATACGAATTTACTTCAAAAATCCCTGCTTTCACCAATTTCAAGGAGGTAAAGCTCCTGTCCATTGGAAGAAAACTCGGCTTTAGCTTTGGCATGGTCAATCACTATTGCTGGAAAAGTATCGTAATGTACACCCATAACTTTATTGCACTGAACAAATTGAGCAAGTTTGGAGGCTTCCTTAGCTCCCATTGTGAAAGTATCACCGATGGGCAGGATGGCCAAGTCAATTTTAAACTCTTCAGCAATCAGCTTGAAATCGTAGCTGAGACAGGTATCTCCGGAGTAAAATACAGTTCCCTCAGGAGTATTAATGACGAATCCGCCCGGATTACCTCCGTAAGAGCCATCAGGCATAGAACTGGAATGAAGCGCAGGAGTATATTTCACATCTCCCCATGCGTTGCGAAACGTACCTCCGAAGTTGAGATACTGTACTTTTTCCAATCCCTGTTTTTGGAACCAGCCTATTACTTCCGGATTTGACACTACCGTTACGCCTAATCTTTTGGCAATGGACATTACATCAGCAATGTGATCTCCGTGCCCGTGGGACACAAGAATCAGATCACACTGAATCTCATCGATATTTATGTGAGCTGCATTGGGATTCGGAGAAATAAAAGGATCAACGAGAATTTTTTGACCTGCAATTTCCATGAGAAAGCTGGCGTGGCCGTAATAGGTGATTTTCATGCTTTACTTTGCGATAAGAATATGAATGCAAATTACTTCAAAGCAAGTTTAAGCCTTAAATATATTTTTGCCATTTTATCCACAACTATTGCTCTAAATAGCTGTGTAAACAGCGATCGTGCGAATAAACAGGTTTTCAGGATGAATCTTTATGCTCCAGTTACAAGTCTGGATCCAGCATTTGCGCGAAGCCAGCAGAATACCTGGATGGTGCATCAGATATTCAACGGACTGGTTCAATTAGATGATTCCCTCCAAATCCAGCCATGCATTGCCAGAAGCTGGGAAATTTCCAAAAATGGGCTGGAATATCTTTTCCACCTCAAAACCAATGTTCATTACCAGGAAACTGAACAATTGAAGGTTAATAGAATCTGCAAATCTTCTGATTTCGTCTTTTCCTTTGAGCGCTTGATTGATCCGAAAACCTCTTCCTCGGGTGCCTGGATATTTAATGGGAAAATAGATTCTGTTCATCCATTCATAGCCATTAATGATTCTACCTTATTGATCAGGCTGAGCAAAAGATTTTCAGGATTTCTTAAACTGCTGAGCAATCCATATTGCAGCGTTGTATTGCCAGAAGCAGTAAAGGCTTTTGGGACAAAATTCGGAGTACATCCTATCGGAACCGGACCATTTCAGGTAAACTATTATGTACCAGGACAAAAGCTGAGCCTGGTAAAGAATGTAAAATACTATGAATCTATTAACGGCATCCGCTTACCGCGATTGGATGCCGTAGATATCAGCTTTTTGCAGAGCCGACAGAATGAATTTTTCAGCTTTATTTCTCATGATCTCGACGTTCTTACATCATTTGATCCATCATTCAAGGATAAGCTGCTTGATCGCAGTGGTAATCTTGATGAAAGTCTGAGAGGCAAATTTCAATTTGTCAAATCTGACTTTCTGAACACGGAGTATATTGGATTCAATATGTCCAGGATTCCCGGAGGTCTCAGTGCTGATCAATATAAACAAATTAGAAAAGCTATTTCCCATTTTGTCGATAAGTCGCTTCTCGTCAAATATTTAAAGAACTCTATTGGCATCCCATCACAATATGGCTTTGTCCCTCCTACACTTCAGGGTAAGGCTAAATTTCATTCGAAACCTCAGACAACAGATATTGACAATGTATTAGCTCCACACATATCTCTTTCGACTACTGCATCCTATGCAGATATGGCGCTTCTAATTCAGAAAATGCTTAAGACTAAAAATATCCCATTGGATGTCGATATTCAGTCTCCCTCCTCTTTGGCAGATTTGAAGGCCAAGGGAGAGATATCTATGTTTCGCGGATCATGGATTGCCGACTATCCGGATGCAGAAAACTACTTATCAATTTTTTGTTCAGCAAGCATTCCACCTAATGGACCTAATTACTTTCGATTTAAAAATACTCGATATGACTCGCTTTACACTCGGCTTACTCAGGAAATGAAACCTGTAGAGCAAAGGAAAATTATACAGTCTATGCTATCCATACTTGATGACGAAGCACCCGTGATTCCATTATTTTACGACGAGTCCGTTATCCTGCTTCAAAATAATATCAGGGGATGGCATTCGAATGCTATCAATATGCCCGAGCTAAAGTTTGTTTATAAGCTTTAAAGCAGGAATTTCGTGGGATATGATCACAGATCCAATTTATTCAATTTCTCCCATAGATGGCCGATATCAATCAAAAACGGAGAAATTAGGCAAATACTTCTCGGAGTTTGGTCTGATGAAATATCGGACTCAGGTAGAGATTGAGTACTTTATTGCTCTGAATACGTTTTTGGGTAATGATTTTAATGAGGATACCAAGAGCAGCTTGCGCCTTATATATAAATCATTCAAGGCATCGGATTGCCATAGAATAAAAGAGATTGAATCTCAGACAAATCATGATGTAAAAGCGGTTGAGTATTTCATTAGAGAACAGTTTACTGGAAGCGCGGTTGAATCATTCATAGAGCGTGTTCATTTCGGATTAACCTCACAGGATATCAATAATTCAGCTATTCCAATGCTATTAAAGGATGCTATCCTTAATGAGATTTATCCATCCCTGCAAAAATTAAGTCTTCAGCTACATACGTTAGGCTCTAAATGGAGTGATATAGCCATGCTCGCCAGAACACATGGCCAACCGGCCTCTCCTACGCGTTTGGGCAAGGAAATAAGTGTCTTCTCTGAAAGACTTTACACACAGCTACAATACCTTCAAAATTCAATAGATCTCCTTACAGTAAAATTTGGAGGTGCAACCGGAAACCTGAATGCCCACCA
The DNA here is from genome assembly GCA_038231115.1 of Bacteroidia bacterium. Classification (GTDB taxonomy): domain Bacteria; phylum Bacteroidota; class Bacteroidia; order CAILMK01; family CAILMK01; genus JBBRLW01. Next base: position 1,005 of record JBBRLW010000109.1, on the reverse strand, counting down.
TGTGGCTTATCCAACAAAAGACTGGTCAGACTTTGCTGATACTTTTGCAAAAGAACAATTAGGCTTGTCGCGTAGCTTATTCACCACACAAATCAATCACTATGATGAACTGGCTACAATATTTGATGCATGGAGGAGAGTCAATGTAATTCTCATTGATCTTTGTCGGGACTTCTGGACGTATGTTTCAATGGATTATTTCAAACAAAGGGTTGTGGCATCAGAAGTCGGCTCATCGGCTATGCCTCATAAAGTAAATCCTATCGACTTTGAAAATGCAGAAGGCAATTTCGGATTGGCCAATGCCCTATTCGACTACATGAGTAACAAGCTTCCTGTAAGCCGCTTGCAGCGTGACCTTACTGACTCGACCGTTTTGCGCAATATTGGAGTTCCTTTTTCCCATACGTTGATTGCCCTGCAGAGCTTGAGCAAGGGACTCGGCAAGCTTGAACTAAATCAGGATAAAATCAATCAGGATTTGGAAAACAACTGGGCAGTTGTAGCTGAAGGCATCCAGACTGTACTTAGACGAGAAAACTATCCCAATCCCTATGAAGCACTAAAGCAATTCAGCAGAGGCAAGAATGCTTTAAATAAGAGCGACTTTGAAGAATTTATAGATAGTCTCCATATCAGCGATGGTATTAAAGCTGAGCTAAAATCCATTACACCCTTCAATTATACAGGAATAAAAATGTCTTCTGATGAACGCTTTCAGTTTCCGGAGAAGTTATTATAAACAGAAAAGCCGCTCAATATGAGCGGCTTTTCTGTTTATATGGATATCCAGTATCTATTTAGCGTAGGCTACAGCACGTTTTTCCCGGATAACGGTCACTTTTATCTGACCCGGATAGGTCATTTCAGTCTGAATTTTACCGGAAATATCAAATGCGAGTGTATCTGCATCCTCATCTGTAATTTTCTCGCTCTCTACAATGACACGAAGCTCACGTCCTGCCTGAATTGCGTAAGTCTTTTGCACTCCTTCATAAGACATCG
>JBBRLW010000108.1:0-6925 GCA_038231115.1 Bacteroidia bacterium | reverse complement strand
TGAGAATGCTCGGCATCGGTTGCATACCAGGCGGCAATACAGCCGATCAGCTTTTCTGTGCCGGAAGATTTGTCGGTCAGGATATAGCGGCGCACGACTGCCGTGCGCAGAAAATCGTTCTTCTCCGGATCAAATACCGCTTCAATATCCGGCTCCAGATGCGCGATATATAGCGGATCTCCCTTGTAGATCAGGCTCGGCAGGCGGAGAAAGCTGCGTGTCTCCGCCTTGGTGCGCACTTCCGTGATTTGCATCATCGCTAAATTCGAAGCAATATAAGTCTAATACTCTAATGCGCCCTTCCAGTCAAGGATACCACCAGCCAGGTTATGCACCTGCTTGATCCCTGCGTCCTGCATGAGCATGCAGGCACGTGCCGAGCGGGCTCCGCTGCGGCAGTAGATATAATAACTTCCGGCAGCGTCCAGCTGCTCCACATGATCCATGAAATCCGGATCATTAATGTCAATATTTTTCGCCCCCGTGATATGTCCGGCAGCGAATTCCTCCGGTGTACGGACATCAATCAGCTGTGCCGCAGAATTAGCCTGAAGTGCCTGTGCAAAGGCCTCCGCCCTGAGATCAAATGGTAACATGATACAAAGATAAAGATACGGAGAAAACCCTGCTGCTCCGGAAGAATATTAAGGAAAATCGCTCCCTGTGGCAGATATTTTGTTTAAGATAATTCATAAATAGTTGAACAATATGTTTTATTTCGTATGAGTGGTACCTCCCTCGTCTGGCTCCGGAATGATCTTCGTCTCCATGATAATGAGGCACTAACGCGGGCACAGTCACAATCTGACCGGATTATTATCGTTTATTGCCTCGATCCTGATGAGTTCCTGCCTACGGAGCTCGGTTTTCCGCGCATGGGCAGCTTCCGATGGAATTTCCTGCGGGAGTCCCTGCTCGATCTGCGGAGCAATCTCGCTCAGAAACAGGCACAGCTTGTTTTCCGGATGGGGAAGGCCTGGGAGATTATCCCCGAGCTTGTCAAGAAATATGAGATTCGAAAGGTTTATGTACATCAGGAAGTTGGAGCCTATGAGATAGAGGCGGAAAGCAGACTTGAGTCTGCCCTTGACCGGCTCAACTGCCGGCTCAGCCGGCTCTGGGGAAGTACGCTATTTCATCCCGAGGATCTGCCTTTCCCGATGAAGACCCTGCCCGATCAGTTCACGCAATTCCGCAAGAAAACCGAGCAAATTGTCCCATTAAGACCTGTTTTCGAGGTGGCGGAGGAAATCATTACCCCGACGGATATCCCGTCTGATGATATGCCTGCTGCTGAGGACCTCGGATTGGATCCGCAATGTCCCGATCCGCGCCGCGCCATCGTCCATACCGGAGGAGAATCTGCCGGACGCGCACGGCTCCGCTACTATCTCGATGAGAGCCATCATATTTCCGGATATAAAGAGAGCCGCAACGGAATGCTCGGTGCAGATTACTCCTCAAAGTTCTCTGCCTGGCTATCCCTCGGATGCCTCTCTCCGCGGCAGATCGTACACGAACTTCATTCGTACGAATCTGATCATGGCGCCAACGAATCAACCTACTGGATGTTCTTTGAGCTACTGTGGCGGGACTTTTTCCGCTTTACCGCACGGAAATTCGGCAAACGGATATTCTTCAAAAATGGAATCAATGGCCGGCGCTTGCCTTTCCTGAAAAATGATCTCTCGCTTTTTGAGCGCTGGCGCAGCGGAACTACGGGCATTCCCTTCATCGATGCCAATATGCGCGAGCTGCTCCTGACGGGATTCATGTCCAACCGTGGAAGGCAGAACGCCGCCTCCTTCCTCGTCAAAGACTTGAAGATCAATTGGCAATGGGGTGCGATGTGGTTTGAGAGCCAGCTGATAGACTATGACGTTAGCTCCAACTGGCTCAACTGGCTGTACATTGCCGGACTGGGCAATGATCCGCGCTCAGGCTCACGTCACTTCAATATCATGCATCAGGCGCGGCATTATGATCCTCTGGGCGAGTACGTCAAGCACTGGCTTCCGGAATTACGTCAGGTGCCCCGCGACTTTGTCCACCAGCCCGACCAGATGACGACCGCCATGCAGATCCGCTACAATTCCCAGATCGGCAAAGTATATCCGATACCCCTCATTGATGGCGCACACTGGGTATAAGGGATGCTATGATTTGCAAATCTATATATCGGCAGCAAAAGCGATTTGCTGCCGATATATAGGAATTGTGGGGTATTGGCTGTCTTGAAATATCGCAATCCGATAATAAATATTAACACACAGAACTGCTCCACTTATAGCTGATGTGCAACATAAAGCGCTACAATCCCGCTGATGCGCTTTTGCCTGGTTTCCGGACGTTTGGCCTGAGAAAGCTGATACAAATGCAGCTTTCTCACTGTACGGCTCAGGGACATAAAATACTCCCTTGAGCCTGCTACGTCGCGGAATTTTTCCTCCAGCTCCTCCGGAATTTCAAGCGCTTCCACCCGATCCAGCTGTGTCCATTGTCCGTTTGCCTTCGCAATTTCCACGCTCCGGAGGCCCGCCGGAGCCATTAATTCCAGCTCCATAAGCCGCTGAATCTTATCCTTGTTCACTTTAGACCACACACTTTTAGGCTTCCTTTTGCAGAAGAACATCCTGAATTTCTCCACATCAACCGGCCGCCTGACGCTGTCTATCCATCCGAAGCATAATGCTTCGTCCACGGCATCACTCCAGGAGAGGACAGGCTTGCCCGAGGACTTTTTGTAGCAGATCAGCCATACGGATTGCTTTTCCTCATGATGCTTCTGTAGCCATTCCCGCCACTCTTCTTTCCCTGAGGGACAAAATGACTCTGTGTTATCCAGCATTGCTGCCATATTAATTGTTTACCGAATATAATACGAAATTACCGATCAGATAGTAGATTATATATTATTGCACGGTCTGTGGAGATAATTACTCGCCGAGCTTCGGCAATATGGCCTTATAAATCTCCGCTTTCTGGGCCTTGCTGATCCGGGCATTGCGTGGCGAAGGCGAAGGAAGCAGGAAGCACGGAATATCCGTCTTGACCAGCCGCCGGAACCGTGCCTGCACCAGATGAGAGTTGATGAATATCTTTTCAATCGGATAGCGCTCCAGAATTCCGAGGATGGCCGGCGCATTAAACGTCAGGTCCACCAGATTCTCGTCCAGATTATTATCCCTGTCCCGCCGTGCGGAGTAGATAATATCGGTCAGCGCCATACCCAGCGCCTCGCACAGTGCCCGCTTTTGAGCCTTCAGCTTCAGCTCGCGTTCATAGACTATTTCTAGAATCGGCCAGAACTGATTGACTTTCTGCCCATAATACCAGCCCTCTTCCGGAATTTCATCCCTTGCTATAGCGCTGAACTCTTTGCCCGGAAAGCTCCCGACCCATACATAGCGCGGATGTGCAGGAATAAAATCCCCAAAAGGATGTTCTTCTATAAATGCAGACATATTACTCAGCTCGGTTCTTCCTGAAACACCATCCAACGGTGGAATTGAGGCTCGGAGTTCCGATAATTATTCCGCCATTTCCGCGCCCGATTTTCCCAGGATTTCCCGTGCTGTTTCCTCTGGTACGTGCTGCGTCAGCGCATCAATCGTCTCCTCCTGTGCGGAGACCTTCTTCTCCAGCTCTTCGAGGCGGTCGCGGGTGGACATCTGCTTGCGGTAGAAGGTCAGTGCCTGGTCAATCGTCGCTTTAAGCTCCTCCTCATTCCAGGGCTTGGTGATGTAATGGAACACTTTTCCGGAATTGATGGCCAGAATAATATCCTCCATATCCGTGAATCCCGTCAAAACCATGCGCACGGCATCGGGAAACTCCGGAATAATCCGCTTCAATAGTTCCACACCCGTAACTTCCGGCATCCGCTGATCCGTAATAATCAGGTGGATATGGTTGCTTCGCAGGATTTCGATTCCCTCGGTCGCCCCCAGCGCCGTAAAAATCCGGTAGTATGGCCGGAACGCTGCCTTGAAAGAGACGAGGTTCTGCTGCTCGTCATCCACATACAGGATATTGTACTTCTTGAAATCAGTCATGGCTCAAATTCGCTGATGCTTGTTGTTTGCGGGAACAAAACTAATTCTGAAATCAATTGAAATAGGTTAAAATAGGTTAAAAGGATAGGCAGGGAGGTGTGGGATTACAGTTCTCGAAAGATTGTAGTATATTTAGCCCATCAAATCAGAACCCATGAAAATACCATTTTTTCTATTTGGAGTAATAATTTGCTTATCGAATTGTCAAAATCTGTTCGCGCAGGTTAAGCCCTTTTCAACGCCCTCTTTCTCTACGCCTGAAGCTATTGAAGAGGATAGGTCGCCGGGGCATTATCATTATTCCGGATTCATGCTTCCACAGTTGGGTGATTTTTCTCAGGATAATCGAGTTATGACTGCGCAGGATGTTATCAATCAGACCAATAGAACAATGGGTGCCTATTACCCCAATCCAATGGATGCAGAAGGAAATAACCGGATTAATGAGCAGCGTATTCGCGCGGATGTAGCCCGGGAAAGCAATTTTCTCACAAGCCGCTCTCATGAGCAAATTCTGGAAATCAATGCTATTCTTAATGATCTCAATAAAGACCTCAATTCCGCAGGGATTCCATATTATCAGCAGGCAGATATAAACTCAGCTGATTTCAAGGCCAAAACCAAAGGATATGAGGAAGCCCGGCAGTCCATGACTGCCATGCTCTCCGGCACAAAAAAACTATCAGTTAAGGATGCTTTTTTTCTTATGGAAAACGCTTACGGAAACAGCTATCTCTCGTATAGCGAGTTCAATTCCATTATTAGAAATTCTGCCGATTTCATCAGGAAATGGCTGATTCAGAACGGATATTCACTAAGTAATAATGAGGCACTTAATTATGGTATTCAGCAGTTTATGGGAAAAGACCTCAGCATTACCATTAAGTCTAAGGAAAATAAAACCGGAGGTATCCCCAAACGGATTAAGCACAGTCCCTATTTCTATGATTTTGACGATTTTAAAGGTGAAAAGGATTTCCGGAATTATTTCGCTACAAAATGTATAGCTACTGGTGCCGGACAATGTTCAAGCCTTCCGGCTGTATATCTAATGCTTGCCGAAGCGCTGGGAGCGAAGGCTTATCTCTCTTTTGCTCCACAGCACTCATTTATCAAGTATCCTAATGCTAAAGGAAAACTGATGAATTATGAACCGACCTCACACTGGACAATTACAGACAAATGGTACCAGGACGATATGTTTATTACTGCGGAAGCCAAAAGGAATGGTATATAGCTCAATCACCTGAATCAAAGGCAGATAGTAGCGAACTGCCTTGCAGAGCTGGGTATAGGCTATATGAAGAAGTTCAGCCTCGGCAGGCCAGGATTCATTATGGAATGTCTGCACAATGCCCGTCCGGCCTTTCCCAAAAACAATAATCTTCAGCTACATTTTATTTATAGCAGCTATGTAGCACGGATTTTAGAGCGGAAAATGCACTTTCTGGGTATTACAGATCTTAATGATTTGAATCAGTATCCTGAGCTGCAGAAAGACTACCGCGAACTCGAAACAATCGAGGCAATCATTAAAAAGCTCGGCTATACCGATGTCCCGGCAGGTATTTACGAAGAGATGCTGAAACAGGAGGAATTTAAAGGGGAAATCCAGCGCGACAAAAATATCAGCGGCAAGGTAAAGCATAACCAGTTTAAAACAGTAAATTAGCAAAACCTTAGTAATTAAGAATATGAAACCATTAATCAGGTACCTATGGATTCTTTTGCTTCTAAGCATATCTCCCCAAAACTTAAAGGCAGAAGACCGGAATGACTCGCTCAGGTCAGCCAGGGAATGTTTTTACGGAGCAAAATCAGATATTGAGGACATGCTTTCCGGCAAGGCTCCTCTCAGCTACGAGCGGGCGGAGTTTGTAGTCGAGAATGCATATCGGAATAATGCCCTGCACTACCCGGACTTTGAGGCCGTCATTAAATTTCACGTCGCCAGAATCCGGACCTTGGCTCAGGCAAACAGCATAGATAATGCGCTCAGCTTTAGCCGGAAGCCCCTTGAAGTGGAGAGTCCGCAGCAGAAAAAAGATAAGTACGAGCGCGCCCTGCTCAATTATGCCATTTTTCATTACATGACGGATACAGTATATCAGTGGCTGAAAACATCCGATACTACCAAGGCCTTCTACTACCATTTTCCATACGCCTATTCCCATCAGGATCCGATGGGAACCGCAGATTTCAGCAATACCCAGGTATTTCATCTGCTGGAGGAATCCAAATCGAGTGGCAACTGCTACGCGCTGGCTTCCCTGTTCCGGATATTTTCCGAGCGCCTGCAGTCCGGAGCCGTGATCTCTACGGCGCCCAATCATGTATATATTACGCATGAGGACGAGAAAGGTATCCCCTTTAATGTAGAGCTGGCCACGCGGAGCTTCCCCGGCTCCGGTACCATTGAAACCCTCACCTATACCACCGATGATGCCACACGCAATAATATCGCCCTGCGCCAGCTTGACCTGAAACAATCGGTAGCGCTGTGCCTGATTTATTTAGCCAAAGGATATGAGCATAGGTTTGGCACCAAAACCGATCCTTTTCTTATGGAATGCGCAGTGCTGGCGCAGAAGCATGATCCTTTGAATCTGAATGCCATGCTGCTTGAGGCAGAGGTATATGAATCCAGGCTGATTGCCCGAGGCAAGTCCGTAGCTGCATTGCAGGCGGATAAATCCTTTCTGCAATATCAGTCCCTTATCCAGCGTTTATATGTCTTAGGCTACCGCGAAATGCCACTTGAAATGAAAAATACCCTGGTATCCGCCTCAAAAGGCGACGTCCGGATGCTAAATCGTACCGATCATACGCCGACAGCGTTTACGTCCTTAGGCACAACTGCCTCGCGGGTA
>JBBRLW010000107.1:0-6976 GCA_038231115.1 Bacteroidia bacterium | reverse complement strand
GCAAACGGCTCGGCTCAGATAACGATGAAAATTTCTCCGCTGCGTTCGGAGGTCGAAATGACCTGACGGTGGGAGTATTGTATGGAATAGCAAATACGCCAAGCCCCGCTCCACCGTCAGGTCATTAAATTATCTACGCCCCGCTCCACCGTCAGGTCATTTCAACCGGAGCGAGGATTGCGAAGTGAAACGAAGCTTTCCGAGCGCAGCGGAGAAATCTTCATACGCAAAGACATCCGAGACGGTAGGGGTAGCCCTTGTGGCTACCCCTACTTCATAACAGACGCCCTCTTACACGCTCGACGGGATTTGTCCTTTTTTTAACCCCCCCCTCCTCGTAACCCTCCGAAGGTTCAGCGGTATATGGTGTTTGGAAATAATCCCATTTATTCGATGAAAGCACCCTATATAGAATTTATCCCCGCGCAGCCGGTCTGTTTTGACCATGCGCAAGCCTGTCGCCTCCTCGGTGAGCGCTATGAGCAGCTCATACAACGCGGCGATCCCTGCTGTTTCCAGTTTATAACAGATCCGGAGGCCTTGCCCGGGCAGCACGAGTATTTGCTGAACAGTCATTTTTCGGCGCCTTTATCCCCCGCCTGGACGCAATCTTCTTCCGGAAAACGCCTCTGGCTCCAAAGCGGCGGAGAGGCCTATCTGAACTTTGTCAGCAGCAGTCCGCCGCTGATTTCGGAGATCATGTCCCAGGCCATTACGCTGCCCCTCTCGCTGCGATACTACCGGATCCGGTTTACGGTGACGGGCATATCTCCGGCGACGGGTGCCCTGCTGCATGTCCATGCGCTGAACAGTTCCGGAGCTATTATCCGCACTTTGATGACCGTCAGCAACGATGACAGCTATGTTATATTCGTTGAAAAAGGCACGGAGCAGGCCATCGGCTTTGAATTGGACGCCTCGGCGCTGATTTCCGGAGTAGCAGCGCATATTGCGCTCTCGCAAACGAGCCTGATCTCGGTAGATAATGTCTTCGAGGTGGCCATCAAGGATGCCTCCGGAAACCTGATCCACAGCTTAGGCAGAGCGCATGAGGTCATGTATCACGAGGGAAAATATCATACGCTGGTACGCTTTGGCTGGTCGGATTTTGTGATTCCGGATGGACGCTGCCATATCTATGTCAACCGATCGGTGCTTGGGACTTTTACGCTCTCGGATGCTGATTTTCATCAGCCTGCACTGGCTTCTCCCTGGACATTTTCTACCAGCGGTGGCAGCCTGACACCAAACTATACCGATCCGCTAACACATCTAAACGGCGTATTGATTGAAGCCAATGGGACAGGCAACGATATGATCCTGATGCAGTCCGTAGCGATGCAGGCAGGAATACGCTACCGTATTTCAGGGATGATTGCGGCGCGTAATAGCTCCTCACCGAGCTTTGCGCTGCAAATCCGCGCCGGATCTGTTTCAGGGACAGGTCAGTTTGCGGCAGAGGGTGTTTTCTCGGAAGATATCCGCTGTGAAACCTCCGGTGATTTGCAGCTGCTGATCCATGCTGCGCCATCGGATAATCACGCGCAGATGCTGCTCTATAACATACAGATCCTCTGGCTCGATGATGACGAGCAATCCTCGCTACCCTATCAGCTGGCCGATGTACATCCCTGTACCCATATCCTTTCCTGGCGGAGCCATGCGCCGGCTTTCGGATTTGTGTATCCCCCCATATCCGCACCCGATGATTACCGTCATTATCTGCGGACGCGCTGCGAAAAGCTGCATCTGCATTACATCGGAACAAAAATCTACACGACGCTTCCCTCCGGGGCGAAAGTCATTACCACAGCTGAAAAATATCTGCGCTATGATCTCTCCATTGATGAGCAGCCCCAGACCATCCACCGTGCCCTGGGACTGATGATAGATCATGACTCCGTTATGCTTGACGATGAATCCTTCTTCACCCCCGATCCTTCCTATGAACCTTTCTACCGCCAGTCCTCCAGCCTCGCCCCCAGCGCAATCACCCTTGAAGTCTAATTGTGAATTATAAGTGATTAATTATGAATTGGATACCGGATGATTTGCGGTACATGCTCGCGCGAAGTATTCGCGCCTACACGCTCGGCGGGATTTATAATCCCGCCGCCGCATAAACAAAGGGATTTGTAATCCCGTCTGCTCTACGCGCTCGCGCCTACACGCTCGGCGGGATTTATAATCCCGTCGCCGCATAAACAAAGGGATTTGTAATCCCGTCTGCTCTACGCGCTCCCGCCTTACACGCTCGGCGGGATTTATAATCCCGTCGCCGCATAAACAGAGGGATTTATAATCCCTTCCACCGCGCTCCCGCCAAACATCCTCCACGAATGCATTCAGTCCCAGAGGGGCGGAGCCATGAATAGCGCGGGGTTTCAACCCCGGGCTTGATTCATACCATAGCCCACACTACATCAATCCTCGCCCCCCTATGATCTGCTTCATAGTTCCCTGTTCAGTCTTCCCCGATTTTCCGTATCTTTGTGTATTATGATCAGCACATCACATGAAGATTATCTGAGCCGCATAACAGCGGCAATTGACACCGTGCGTCCCTATCTGCGGGCGGACGGCGGCGATGTAGAGATCATTGCCCTCGACGAGAACTTCAATCTCTCCCTCAAGCTCATCGGAGCCTGCTCGAGCTGCAATATGTCTCAGATGACCATGACCGCCGGCATCGAGGACGCCATCCGCAGAGCGGTCCCGGAAGTCCGTCAGGTACGCTCCGAGTAAGTGTTGGAGGATGTCCCTTGTTTACTAAATCCCTGATTATTACTATTTCTGAAAATGGATACTGCCTCTAATCTTATCTCTGCACTACAATGGTACCGGATGAATGACCATATCTACAAGCAAACATTAATTCCTAATGTTCTGAAAACTTTTCTCGGCGAATTAGGTCAGTGCTGTCCCTTGCAGATTGCCGCTTCCATTAGTGAGAAAACAGTACTCTTGTGGATCATCACGGAAGATGACGATGAAGAAACGGAAGGTCAGATTTATCTGGCTCAGGCACGTACCAATGCAAAATATGTTGAACCGGACGGTTTTTCCATTGACTGTATGGTGGTAGAAAAATGCGATGAGATCGGTATTCCACCACACTATCAGACGCTGTTTGACAGAAATCCGGATTTTAAGAACACTCCGGCAAAGTATCAGCCTCTTTATATTATCGAACATTAATGAATCTTTCGAGCTGTGCCCGCTATCTGATCAATGACGCTGACCGGCAGCAATCGGATTTTTCGCAACCATTTTTCACGTACAAGAATCATCTCGGAAAACCCATCAACATCCCCCTGGTGAAGTACTTGCTATTATTGGCAATGTTCATTCTAAGCCATACGCTTTCAGCGCAATTGGCGGAAAAGCATACTACTCAAATAAGTTATCTGAAGATGATGCAAAGAGAGAACAGGAAATATAAAACTGGCGGAATCGGTTTTACTGATGGCTTCAGTAAGGATACAGCACAAGTCCTTTGTGAAGGGAAGACGCTTTACTCAAAAATCATCCGTTCCTCCAACTTCTCAGCGTGTTGGGCAGGGTTTTTAGAGCTCAAGCTCAATAGGCTTTATGTCTTGAAAGTGAACAAGTTGTATACGGCCTACCTGTATGTTGATCAGGAATATCCTTTTATTGAAGTAAGATTCAATCGGGACGATAATATCCTGTTTATTGACTACTCTGACATACCCCTGCAATTGGAGTAAGCAATAAATGGCAAAGCTTTTGTCTCAGAGCGGAGAAAGATGCACCTGACTCCACCACCAAATATTTCCGCCTGAAGATGAACAATTGCAGGCACTTCAGTGTAATGTATCCGATGCAGAATAGTATTGCAAAGAATAGCTTATCGACGACGTATGGATGGCGAATTCCGTGCAATGGAAAAGCAATAAATGGCTTGCTACAAAGTCTAAGAAGTTATCTAATCAACAGGCAAGGCTAAGCTCGGGGAGACTAGAAACAATATTGAACGAGCAAAATAAAAAGATTCTAAGTGTGAAGAAAATAGCAGAGGAAGAAAAAGAAATGTACATTTATGTTCCTAAAAAGAGTGTAGGTCCTTTCTCATTTGGTAAAGATATTAGTATATATATAAAGGATTTTACTCCAAGTAATGTACTCATTATAGATAGAGGCCCTTTGCAATGGGAGTGCTATGAATTCGAAAATTTTAAATTAGAGTTGTGGGTACAAAAAGGCAAAATAAAAAGTATAAATTGCTATAAACATCTGATTTTCGATAATGTAGATCTATTTAAATTTTCAACTACCCAGCTCTTAAGTTATTGTAATTCTAAAGATTCCGTTGCTGATTTAATATGGCTAAAATTTAAAAAGAAGCAAAGAGAGGTATTTGATATAGATAATCCTCTCCTACAGGTGTGGTCGCTAAACGATAAAGTAGAACAAATTATAGTTTCTAAATGGTAATGGAGATACGCAACATTTCATTTGCAATATAAAGCAGTATACAATTAAGAGCCTGTCCAAGAATTTTTATTTGCGCATTTGAGATGATTTTGGTGTCAGCCCAGACGGACTTTGACGGACATAGCAGAGCTTCTACGTTCAAAAAGTCCAACGCAGGATGGCGCAAAAAGCATCCAAATAAGCTTTTATAAAATTCTTAGACAGGCTCTAAGCTAATACAAGCTCATATGGTACCAAGAAGAGCGCTGGAAAAGGAACGTTTACTGTATTCGCAGATAATAAATACTGACATATCCGTCCCTACGGGACTCTCATCACCTATCCACTTCACCCAGGGTTGAAACCCTGCGCTACAAACATCTCCGTCCCTCCGGGACTCGAATGCTGATACCCCCCCTCTATCCATATCCCTACAAATCATTTCGCACAAGCGGAGCAGAAACCCATCCACGCATATATATTCCCTACCAAGCCCACACACTCCCAATCCCCTTAATTATTAATTATTACCCCTTACTTATTAATTATTACCTAACACGAATGGCTACCCTATCCATTAACGAAACCTACGCCCCCCTCCTCGAAAACATATCCCGATACCTCATCATCTATGGCGGCGCCGGCAGCGGAAAGTCGCAGTTCACCGCCCAGAAGCTCCTCGTCCGCATGATGACCGAGCCAGGACATCATATCCTCGCCCTACGGAAATTCGGCGTCACCTGCATGGATTCCTGCTTCCGGCTCGTCCACCGGATGATTATTATCCTCCGCCTCAGCCAGGATTTTTCCATTAACAAATCAGAGCGGATCATTACCTATCTCCCCAACGGATCGGATATGGTGTTTATGGGCATCGCCGATCCGGAAAAGCTGAAGTCCATCGCAGGCATCACGGCAATATGGATCGAGGAAGCCACCGAATTAACACAGGACGAATTTGATCAGGTGGATCTGCGCCTCAGAGGCCAGACGCCCTCCTACAAGCAGATCATTATCACGTTTAATCCCATAGATGAGAAGCACTGGATCAAAGCGCGATTCTTTGACCAGCAGGTAGATAACACAACCATCCTGCATACGACCTTCGAGGACAATGCCTTCATCGATGCGCAATACCGCCGCGTGCTCGATCTCCATTGCGAGCTGAATGCGAATTATTACCGCATCTACCGCCTCGGAGAGTGGGGACGCCAGGAAATTGAGCATCCCTATATGTATAATTTCAGCTACGATAAGCATGTTATCGATGTAATTCGGTACCGGAACGATACGCCGCTGCGCCTGAGCTTCGATTTCAACGTCGATCCCTTCGTCTGCCTTGTGCTTCAGCAATGGACCGACCTCCTCGGAGAGCATCTCTGGTTTATTGAGGAAATAACCCTCCGCAACGGCGATGTCTATAAGATGTGCGAGGCCATCCGCAAGCGCTTTCCCGCCTGGATGATTGACCATTGCCTCATCACCGGAGATGCCATGCAGCGCAAGCGCGAAATTACCCAATCCGATAACATAGACGCCTGGCGGATTATCCAGCGCGAGCTTAATGTATCCGACCATCGGATGCAGATTCCGCGCTCCAACCCGACCCAGCAATCCAGCCAGCTCCTCTGTAATTCCCTGCTCGCGCGCCATCCCGACCTCAAAATCTGCAGCCGGATGCACGAGCTGATCTATGACATCAGCTATGTAGAATGCGATGGCTCAGGAAGCATCATCAAAGACAATCGCAGCAAGCGCCATCAGCGCGCCGACCATCTCGACGCCTTCCGCTACGCCCTCAACACCTGGTGTACCCTTAATTAGCTAATAATTAAGAGGTAATAATTAATAGTTATAAGTTATAAATTGTTAATTATCAATTGATATGTAACAGAAAGCAGGGATCATGGCTCAATAATGCACCTTGATAGGTAGATGTTGAACCTGGATTGCTCAATGATGATCCCAGACAGCTCCCTCCTCCACGAACAGGCCACGACCCTACACGCTCGGCGGGATTTGTAATCCCGCCGCCCGATTAGCATAGGGATTTGCAAATCCCGACCAGCCTAAGACATATATTCCGACCGTCAGGTCATTTCGACTGAAGTAAATCCTCCGCCCCGCCTTCAAGCGGGGTACAGGAGGATTTACGCAACGGAGAAATCTTCATTCGCTAACACAACCGGGGCTTTTGCAGATGAAGATTTCTCCGCTACATAATGCCTGCTCCGGTCGCCTTGAAAGCCTCCCTCCGCCGTCAAAACTCCGGTCGAAATGACCGACTTGGATATTTGATGTGCTGGCCTTCGACCGTCAGGTCATTTCGACTGAAGTAAATCCTCCGCCCCGCCTTCAAGCGGGGTACAGGAAGATTTACGCAACGGAGAAATCTTCATTCGCTAACACAACCGGGGCTTTTGCAGATAAAGATTTCTCCGCTACGTAATGCCTGCTCCGGTCGCATTGAATGCCTCCCTCCGCCCACCCCTCATCCCATCCTCCCTCAGCTCTTAACTATTACCTCATAAGTATTAATTAT
>JBBRLW010000106.1:0-6978 GCA_038231115.1 Bacteroidia bacterium | reverse complement strand
GGACTATCAAATTACGGATGTAATCCACCTCGCTGCCGAGTCTCATGTAGATAAGTCTATCCTGAGCGGAAGAGATTTCGTACTGACCAATGTTTTGGGAACCTTCAATCTACTTGAATGCGCCAAAAAGTGCTGGGTCGGAGCTTATGATGAGCATCTATTCTATCATGTATCCACCGATGAGGTATATGGCAGCCTCGGTTCTGAGGGATATTTCACTGAGGAGACGCCCTACAGTCCGAACTCTACCTACTCTGCCTCCAAGGCCTCATCCGATCATTTTGTCCGTGCATTTGGCCATACGCATAAGCTGAGAACAGTAATTTCCAACTGCTCTAATAACTATGGACCAAATCAATTCCCCGAGAAGCTTATTCCGCTGATGATTCATAATATCATCAATAATAAAGCATTACCGGTGTATGGTAAAGGAGAAAATATCCGCGACTGGCTTTATGTGAAGGATCATGTCCAAGCCATTGATACGATATTCCGATCTGGTAAAGCCGGAGAAACCTATAACATTGGAGGTAATAATGAGGTGAAAAATATAGACCTCGTGCTGAATCTTTGCCGGATTTGTGATCAGGCGCTTGCCCGTCCCGAAGGCTCATCAGAAAAGCTGATCACTTATGTCCAGGATAGGGCAGGACATGACCTCCGATATGCCATTGACGCGGGAAAAATCAAAAATGAGCTGGGCTGGGAACCGCAGATGACTCTTGAAACCGGACTATCACAAACCGTATCCTGGTATCTGAGCAATCCGGACTGGCTTAACGATGTTACTTCCGGAGCCTATCAGCAGTACTATGCCCAACAATACGGATCTAAATAGATGAGAATCAAATATACTTTGATTTTATTACTGGGACTATTTCATTTTCGTTCCGGATATAGCCAGGAACTAATTAATCCCTCCAAAATTCCGCATACGCTCCTCTGGGAAGTATCGGGAAAGTCTGGACACAAAGCCTATATCTACGGTACCATGCATTCGGAGAGTGATAAGGTAATATCCCTCGGGGATTCAGTCGTGTATTACCTGAACCATTCCGCTGAATTTGCTATGGAAGTAGATCCGGATTCCCTGCCTGATCCGATGTCTTTGCTTATGAAAGTCATGTTGCCTCCTGATGTAGCATTAAAGGATTCGCTTTCTCCAGCTCAGTATGAAAAATTTTCCATGATGGTTACCCAAAAGCTTGGGCTTCCCGTAACAGTGGCAGAGCGGATCAAGCCTTTTTTCCTGTATTATATTCTGTCGGAAGACTCCCAAACTACCCAGAAGAAAACAGGACTCTTTCTCGATATTCTGCTTTCCAAATTAGCCAAAAAGCGCAAAATGGAAATTGTCGGGCTGGAATCTGTCAATTCACAGCTTGACCTCATGCTTGATATTCCCTTAGCTAATCAGTTTAAAATGATGCGTGAACTATTGGATGATGTCCCAAAAGCTTCTCAGGCAATGAAAGACGAGACAAAATCGTACATCAATGCCGATTTCGAGGCTCTGAGTGCGGAGATGGACGATCCCGAGATCCCTAAAGACTTTATGGACAAAATGCTGCGTCAGCGGAATATCGGAATGGCTAATCAAGTGGACTCAATCCTCAATAAGACCAGTGTATTTGTTGCCGTCGGAGCCGCACATCTTCCGTTACAGGATGGCGTTCTCAACCTCATGAAGCAGAAGGGATACCATATACGGCCTGTTTTCTCCAGAAAAAAATATACAGCGGCTCAGGTCAGGAAAATGCTTGACTAATACATAGATTTTCCGGTCATTTCCGCAGGCTGCTCCAGACGCATCAGTTTAAGGAGGGTAGGAGCTACATCAGCCAGGATTCCGTTCCTGACCTCTTTAGCTTCCTCGCCAATGACAATCACAGGAACCAGATTCGTAGTATGTGCTGTATTAGGACTTCCATCCGCATTGACCATGAAATCCGCATTGCCATGATCTGCTATGATGACTATACCGTATCCTTCCGACTGTAGCTTATATACCAAAGTTTTAAGACATGTATCAACTGTTTCAACCGCTTCCATCACTGCGGAAAACACACCCGTATGTCCAACCATATCCGCATTTGCATAATTCAACACTATGAAATCCGGATGGCTCTTGTCAACCGTTTCAATAGCCGAAAAAGTTAGTTCTGCAGCACTCATGGATGGTTTCAGATCGTATGTCGCAACTTTAGGCGATGCCACCATCACCCGCGTTTCCCGATCAAACTCCTTCTCTCTGCCACCGGAAAAAAAGAATGTCACGTGGGGATATTTCTCTGTCTCGGCAGCTCTCATCTGAGATAATCCCGCTTTCTCTACGACTTCTCCAATCGTATTGACCAGATCATTTTCAGGGAACAATATGTCCACGTTTTCGAATTTGCGGTCATACTGAGTAAAAGTGACCAGACGCAATTGCATTTTTTTCATCTCCTGATCCGGAAAGTCTTCCTGAGTAAGCGCGGTAACCAGCTGACGACCCCTATCCGTCCGGAAATTGAAAAATATGACCACATCATTTTCCTGGATGGTAGGCATAGGCTTGCCTTCATCATCTAAAAGCGCAATGGGCTTGATAAATTCATCCGTGATTCCTTCCTGATAGCTTTTTTCCATTGCTTCTCTCGCGCTGCGGAATTGCTTGTCAGCGTGCTTTCCGGTAATCAGATCATAGGCCAGCTTCACCCTTTCCCAGCGGTGATCCCTATCCATAGCATAATAGCGACCGATGATTGTCGAAATTTTCCCGGTAGTCTGTGCCAGATGATCCTCCAGACTTCTTAGATACCCTGCTCCTGCCTTGGGATCTGTATCTCTGCCATCTGTAAAGGCATGGATATAAACATTCTCCAGTCCATGCTCTTTTGCTAATGTAGTAAGTCCCTTTAAATGATTGATGTGTGAGTGTACGCCTCCATCTGATACCAGCCCAATCAGGTGCAGGTTTTTGCCTCCGGTTTTTGCTTCTTCAAAGGCTTTCAACAGAACTTCATTGGTATCAATTGTATGCTCGCTAAAGGCCTTATTGATGAGCGCAAGCATTTGATAGACAACTCTCCCCGCTCCTATATTTAGATGACCTACCTCGGAGTTTCCCATCTGCCCCTCCGGCAGACCTACATTCTCTCCAAATGTTTTTAGCGAGCCATGCGGATATTTCATCATGAGGGAATCAAAAAAAGGCTTCTTCGCGGCTGCTATCGCATTCACTTTAGTATCATTCCTTCCGATGCCCCAGCCATCTAAAATTATAAGCGCTGCTTTCTTTGTTTGATTCATCTTTCAAAGTTAATCACAGAGTGTAGGTCTCAGATGGCATTATTTTAGCAACCGCCCTAATTATACCATACAGCCTTTCCGTGCGGAAATATATTTTATCTGTTTTTCTTTCTTTTTCTCTGTTCGCATTTCTGAGTGTGAAGGCAGATATGTTTGATGAGCTTTCCATGTCTTTCCGCATTGGAAATGTCCCTGAAATAGCCCGCTACTTCGATTCCAGTGTGGAAATGAAGATATCCGAAAAGCAGAATGTGTATAGTCGTAATCAGGCAGAAATGATTCTGCATGATTTCTTCGATCGCCATCAGCCCCGTGCATTTGTGATTATCCATCGCGGTGCTTCTGCAAAGGGTACTCGATACGTGATCGGCAATCTAACCGTCCTTGATGGCACCTTATATCGCGTAACAGTTTCATTGCGGGAAACTCCTCAGGGAATGTTTATTCAGGAGCTGACGCTCGAAAATCAGTAGTTTTGCAGGCATGATTACGCCTGACTCAGATTTTTCTCACCAGTTAAAATCTTTTATTGATCTCGCTTTAGCTGAGGATATTGGTACAGGAGACCATTCTTCTAACGCTTCCATACCTTCGGGACAGCGGAACCGTGCCCGCCTCTTGGTCAAAGAGAATGGAATTCTCTGCGGGATAGATGTTGCCGAATACATATTCACTCAATACGCATCTCATGCGGAGTTTGAGCAGCTTATTCCGGAAGGTACGGCCGTTGCAGTCGGCGATATAGCATTTACGATAGAAGCCTATACCCGCGATATACTCAGACTTGAGCGCCTGGTACTCAATATCATGCAGCGTCTGAGTGGTATTGCAACCAAAACATCGGAACTCAGAGAAAAAATTTCGCATACTTCCTGCCGCTTGCTGGATACGCGCAAAACCACTCCGGGAATGCGTTTTCTCGAAAAATATGCCGTCAGAGTAGGAGGTGGCACCAATCACCGTATTGGCCTCTATGATATGATCATGCTCAAGGATAATCATGTAGATGCTGCCGGAGGTATCAGGCCAGCTATTATGGCAACCCATCATTATCTCCGTGAAATGGGATTATCTCTCAAAATTGAAGTAGAGACGCGCAATCTGGGAGAGGTACGTCAGGTCATGGAAATAGGTGGTATAGATCGGATTATGCTGGATAATTTCAGTCCAGAGCTTATCCGTGATGCATTACTGATTATTCATGGAAGCTTTGAAACGGAAGCCAGCGGAGGCATTACGGAATCAAACATCGTTAGCTATGCAGAAACAGGAGTCGATTTTATCTCCACCAGTCAGATCACGCATTCGGTTAAAAGCATGGATTTAAGCCTGAAAATCATCAGGTAATAGTACCGATAAAAAATAATATGAAATCTGTAATCTTTTTCGAGGTTTCATGTTATATTTGAAGATTATCAATAAAGTATCTCTTTGAGAAGCAAATTAATATATGGTAAGAACTTTACTCACTTTAATTGTAGTGTTTCACCTTTCTGTCTGTACCAGCCTTCGGGCCGGAACAGCCATTCCTGCGAGCGGCACCACTGAGGCTATCCGATCTGAGGGTTTCGAAGGATTTGAGCAGGACGAGCTTGTCCTCTCTTTCTTTCCGAATCCGGTCAAGGATAATCTCACTGTCCGTTTTAAGGATAAGGGTAATTACACGGTACGGATATATAATGTTGTCGGTGCCAAGCTAAAGGAAAAATCCGTTCAGGATGAGTCCCGTCTTCTGTTCGATCTAAGCGATCTGCCGAAAGGGATGTATTTCATTAGCTACGAGCCGGGCAATGGAAGAGTTATCACTAAAACATTCCAGAAGGAGATTTAGTCAATAACCTGATTCAATAATTTCTCACATTAAAATTTTGCTGTAATTGATTTTATAGCGACCTTTGCGTTTCAATTTTTTCAGAACATGTCACGAGTTTGTCAGCTTACAGGGAAGAAGGCCATGAGAGGTCACAGCGTTTCCCACTCGAACATTAAAACCAACCGTAGATTCAATCCGAATCTTCAGGATAAGAAGTTTTATATTTCCGAGACGGGTTCATGGATTACCCTTAAGGTATCCACAAGCGCCATGCGCACTATCAACAAGAAAGGGCTTCTCACATTTGTGCGTGAAGTTGAGAAAAAACAGGGTATCAAAATTTTAGAGAAGAAGTCTTAATCTAATGGCTAAGAAAGGAAGCAGAATTCAGGTGATTATGGAGTGTACCGAGCACAAGACAAGTGGTCTGCCGGGAACTTCACGTTATATCACCACCAAGAATAAGAAAAATACAACCGAGCGTCTTGAGCTGAAAAAGTTCAACCCGATCATGCGTAAATATACCGTTCACAAAGAAATCAAATAATTAGATGGCAAAGAAAGTAGTTGCGACTCTTCGTAAAGCAAAAGATCAGGTGAAGCTGATCCGTGCCGTTCGCTCTCCAAAAACCGGAGCCTATTCCTTTAAAGAGGAAATGGTTTCCAAGGATCAGCTTAACGACGTCCTCAAGCAAAAAATCTAATATCTCTCCGGAGATCGTATTGTTTAAGCTTCCTTTTTTAGGGAAGCTTTTTTTGTTTATGGATTATCCTGTTATTCATCAATAAAAGATTGTTACCCAATGGGTCTATTCGATATATTCAAGCGTAATAAGGCTCAGGAAACTATTCCTAAGCCAGATTCTACAAAGGCGGAGATAGATACTGCCATAGCTCCTGTCCAGCCTAAAGAAGAAGTGGCTGCTGTAGCTCAGGCCTATGATGAGGGTCTCACAAAGACCAAGGAAAACTTCTTCACAAAAATTGGAAAGGCTATTATCGGGAAATCAAGCGTTGATGCAGATTTCCTCGATGAACTTGAAGATGCCCTTGTAGCGGCAGATTTGGGAGCTACCACAACTGTCAAGATCATAGAGCGCCTTGAAGCCCGGGTTGCCCGTGACAAATATATAAATACTTCAGAACTGAACCGTATCCTGCGCGAGGAGATTATTGCCATGCTGGATGAAAACAATCAGCAGAAGCTTCCGGATTTTTCAGTTCCAAAGAATGGCGAGCCGTACGTAATAATGGTTGTCGGAGTAAATGGCGTCGGAAAGACAACAACCATCGGAAAGTTAGCTTATCAGTTTAAAAACAATGGTAATGATGTGATTTTAGGTGCCGCGGATACATTCCGTGCGGCGGCAGTAGATCAGCTGACCATCTGGAGTGAGCGCGTTGGCGTAGATATCGTATCACGCGGCATGGGTGCTGATCCCGCCTCTGTAGCCTTTGATGCGGTGCAATCCGGCAAAGCCAGAAATGCAGATGTGATTATTGTTTATACTGCCGGTAGGCTCCATAATAAAGTAGGACTCATGAATGAGCTAAGCAAAATCAAGAATGTGATGAAAAAAGCCATTCCTGATGCACCGCATGAAATACTCCTGGTGCTGGACGCCTCGACCGGACAAAATGCGATTGAGCAGGCGCGTCAGTTCCTGGCCGCTACCGATGTCAACGCATTAGCCCTGACCAAGCTCGACGGAACCGCTAAAGGCGGCGTAGTAATTGCCATTGCTGATCAACTGCAAATACCGATTAAGTACATCGGAGTAGGTGAAAAAATCACCGATCTGAAGCCTTTTGATAAGGTTCAGTTTATAAACTCTCTGCTTCCCGATTAATTTATAATTCCGAATTTCATT
>JBBRLW010000105.1:0-6995 GCA_038231115.1 Bacteroidia bacterium | reverse complement strand
TGAATTTCTCCCAGGGGGTGATGTATTCTGACAGAAACTCATCGGAGCTGCCGAGGATATCTGATACACAGAGGTCAAAGGCATTCCACTGGAGGGTATAATTGGTCCGGACTTCCTCTGTGGTAACGATGATATGTCCATCGGCGAACATATTGCGGAGCGCTTTGATATCTGCTGAGTACAGCGAATGCAATATATCAGTGCCATAGAGCGCGAGGACATCGTAGCGCTGTGCGGCGAGCTTGGTGGCCAGGCGGCTCAGCAGGGGCTGAGGCAGCAGCATGACGTCCATCTGAGGCAGATCGGTATCGAGATGCTGCTCGGTGACGATCTGGGAGCGGAGTCCTGACTCGTTGCCATCCAGGAGCTTGTGGAAGACTTCGGCGACGGCTTTGCTTTCCGTAATCACAATGGAAGCACGTCCGGCATAACGGCGCTGTTCAAACTGCGCCAGAAGCGTGGCGGCAATGGCTTTAACACAGGTCTGATCCTGCTGATTTTCAATTAATATCGCAGGCGTACCGAGTCCGGTGTGGTGCATACAGAACTCGTAGGCGGATTTCAGGGCGCCGGAGAATTTCTTGCCCCGAGGCGGGGCTACATCCGGCTCGCTTTTGATGAGATTCTGCAGCCAGCGCGTAGCGTATTCGCTTGGGATGACCTTCGTACCCTCGTATTTATGCGATAATAGCACCTTGATAGCATCGAGATCGTCCAGGAAGACCGTCGGGAGACCGAGCTTTTCTACGACTTCCAGCCGCATCCGCTCTGTGATTACGAGGAAGGTATCCTGTAGATATATCTCTTTCAAATGACGCTCTTTGAGCATATTTTCCATTCTGGAGAGCGACATTACGGTTCCGTTATGGAACAGTTCGTAGGATAGGGCTACTACAGCGCCTTTCGGCGTCTCGTCATCGTCCTCATCGGCAGTATCGGCCAGCCAGGCAATTTCCGGAAAGGTGAGCGTCGGGATATTTTCGCCCTCTCTGACAAGGATTCCCAGTGCCTGAAGCTCTCCGCCGCGGGCGTCCATGATGACAGCCAGGTCTTCATCGGTGATCTGCGCCTGTCCTTCGGCAATGGCCTTCGGCAGTGAAGATATATGGATGCCTATGATAGCCAGTCGGTTTTGAATGGAAGAATACATCTCTTTGGCCATCGCCGTAGAGATAGCTCCGCCCCGATTCCTGAGGATATCGGTTAGCGGCGCTTCTTTCTTCTTCTGATATCTTGCCTCGCGGCGGAGGCGCTGCATCACCTTATCGGAGTAAGTATTGGAGCGCTGGATATGGTTCTTTGTGGAGTAAGCCACGCCGATCATCAGGTCGAAATGATGATTGTCTGTTGTAGAATTGACGATGTGAAACACCGGCGCATAGCCATCGTTAAGGTCGTTGAAGGCCTGTAGCATCTGTGTTAGTGCCGGACCGATCAGCTCTTCTTCGAGCTTGGAAGCGTGGAACTCCTCGCCGCTCAGGAACGCCTCCCGCAGTCCGGGATGAATGTCCTCCAGCTCCGCGAGGGATTCGGCATGGCTGTATATAAAATGTCCCAGGAGCCAGGACATAAAGTCGTCGAGGCCATTGCGGCTCAAAATGGCACAGTCCGGCTCCCTATAGACCAGATTGTATGGCATGGTCTCCTGCAGATGCTCATAGGCGGCACTGAGGGCAACATCGGCATGAAGCAGCTCATAGCGGATGCAGAAGCTTTTTCCGGAAGTAGCACGGATTTGAGGGACAAAAGCCCCTGCGCTTACGGCTGCCTGAATCAGATTGATGGCACGCGACAGGAAGCGCATCATTACGCTGGATTCCGGATCATTGAGTATCGGTAATTGCTCTATGATATGGATCAGCTCGCTGACGCCGAGGACTTCTCCGGAAATACTGCATAGCTCATAGGACTCTCCATCTTCGGAGCGTGCCAGCAGCTCCAGCTGAGAGCCTTCTTCCGGCGATAGCTCACGGTAGCCCATATCAGACAAAATCTGCGGATTCGCTACCCAGGGCATGATATCGAGGGAGCCTTCATCGTTAAGCTGGGCGAAATACAGCTCGAGCTTCCCAAGCTGTGCGGCGTCCTCTATGGAAAGCGGCACCAGCTCCTGAACTTCCTGACGTAATGTATCATATAGCTGAGCCAGCAGCGGCGTAATATCCGCCTGCTGGCCGAGGGTTGCCGGCATCTTCATGGAGGCGAGTATTTTCTTGACCGGAAAAGCAGCGAGCTTCAATGGAGGTGCCGCATTGCGGAAAGAGGCATCGAAGTCGGGGACGGGATCAAAGTCCATAAAGCTCTCTTCTTCAGGTGCTAAGGTCAGCTCATTTGTCATGTCCAGATCGCGGGCAGATTTACGCGCCATTTCCTCCAGATCAAGTCCGCGCATACGGAACAGCAGGTACGGATCCTTCTGCATGGCCTCCGGAAAATACTCCAGCACCGCCGCTGCATGGCGGCAGGGGAGGGTTTCTGCACAGGTACAGCTGATCTCAAAGTCTTTCCAGGCCGATGGCAGGAAGAGGACTTTCTCCTTTTCCATCTCGATCACCAATGCACGGGGAAGCTCATTCTGCATAAGTGCTACGGAAAACATCGGACTATTCTCAAGGATCTTCTTCAGCCGCTGCTTGTGTGCCGGAGCTAAGGCTCTAAAGCCTAACTCCGTACGGAAAGAATTGGCCTCTGACCCCTGCACAATAGCCATCACGGATTTATCTGCGGGTGTAAACCGGACGATCCCCCCAGCCTTGACAATAGCCTTGCCTCCGGCCATGACTTTTCCGCCTTTATCTATCTTATCCAGCGCACTTTTCCATTCCCGGATTACCAAATTTTCTCCTGACATCTCCATTCTCTAAACAATTACAAATACGGCTTCATCAGCCGTAAATCAATAAATCATGTTGTGTTCCAAACATTTGGGGAATATTATTTCCATCAAATGTGCTATCTACAGGCTGTCCCGATGAACAAATCAGATATGATAACAGGGGCGAAATTACGACATTTCTCATAAACCGACCTAATTTTTTTTAGCCCCCCTTAGGCGGAATTCTTTGTTTTTGTACCTATAATCCCGCTCATTAAATAGTTCTTTGTCTTATAATTAAGATCCTATCCGATCTGAATAATTTTATGAGCAGGATATAGATGCGCGTCTGTCTGCTTTGCTGCCTGTAATTTTCCGTATAATTGAGGCACTGATTCATTGCGAATTAACATACCTCCGGTGGAGGGATCGGAATAGAACAATGATACAAACAGAACTATAGGGATAGTGGATTTTGTGATCAGTAGGTGTAGCGACTCGAAACCGAACCATTTTCGAATATGTCCGTTTAATACGTATGGAAAATAAAGGATCGGATAAAAGCCATGCGTATTACATGTCCCGCGCCATCGCGCTATCGGCGATGAACATTGAGAAAGCCGACGGAGGGCCCTTCGGGGCTGTGATTGTCAAAGACGGCAAAATCATCGGAGAAGGATGGAACCACGTTGTGTCCCATAGCGATCCGACGGCGCATGCTGAAGTAACGGCCATCCGGAATGCGAGCCAGCTTATCGGCGATTTCAACCTTGATGGATGCATCATGTATACTTCCGCCGAACCCTGTCCTATGTGCATGGCTGCCATCTGGTGGTCACGCATCAAGGAATTTTACTACGCCAATACCGTCGCCGACGCCAAATCCATCGGCTTTGATGACGAGGATATGTACATCGAGTTTGCCAAATCGCCGGAGCAGCGCAAGCTTCCGGGACATCACATGCCGGAGTTCCATGACGAGGCGCGCCAGGTCTTTAAAGACTATGCAGAGAAGGAAGACAAGATTATGTATTAACTTTATCAGTTAATAGTGAACAGTTAAGGGGGCATTATTAATTGTTGCTGACATGCGGCAATTGAGGTATGTAGTATGTTTGTTTTACACGCTCGGCGGGATGAATAATGCCGTTAAGCGCTTGTGGTCAAAATGCACACAGCCCCAGAGGGGCGGACCTGGAGTATGTATGCATTTATTATCTAAGCGGTCATTTCGACCGTAGAGAGGAGGTCGCCCGCGGCCTTCAAGCCGCCAGACCTCCGAACGCAGCGGAGAAATCTTCATACGCAGATGCCTCAGCTGTAGGGGGTAGTCCTTTTGGCTACCCGTATGCCGACACGTCGCACATCTTTGCGGATGAAGATTTCTCCGCTGCGTAGCGGTTCCTTAGGCCGCTTGAAGGCGGCGGAACCTCCACTCCGGTCGAAATGACCTGACGGTGGAAGGCAGCGCAATGTCTGCGGAGAAATGACCTGACGGTGGAGGGTAGGTGTGTTAGCGGATGAAGATTTCTCCACTGCGTAGCGGTTCCTCAGGCCGCTTGAAGGCGGCGGAACCTCTACTCCGGTCGAAATGAGCTGACGGTGGAACTCTTCCCATCAGCCCGACCTGAATAACTAATAACTACCAGACATCAATCTGCTTGCCGGTGCCGGTACGGACGCCGCCGACGTCTTTCTCGGGCTTATGATGGACATACACATTTCCGGTGTAATATATACTGACGCCAAGCTCGCTTATCGGATGCACATGGGCATCGTTGGGACCTTTGTTAAAGACGTAGGTATAGTAGCTGATGAAATCTCGGGCTTCGAGAAAAGAGGCTTCATTCAGCACGCCGACAAATATCTCGGCGCGGCCATAGACCCGTAGTCCGCCGCCGGAGTTGAGGGTCGGAATAAAATAGGCCTTGTCCCGGATATCGATCATCATTTTGCAGTCCTGCAGGGAGTAATGATTGAAAATAATGGATCCGTGAATTTTGATGGTATCCAATGTCTCGATGCGGGCGTCATCGTGGAGCTCCAGGCCGTGGAAATGCCTTCCTACTTTTACGTGAACCGTATATCGGGCGGATATATCGTAGCTCCAGCGGCAGGAATTATCGTCTGAAAGTGTGATCGTACTGTCATGGAAATTGAGTCCGATGTTTCCGATACGGGCTGCCGGTCCGGTGACGCTCACTGCGTCGGTGGCATTGGCTGATGTATCCTGGCTAATCAGCACGTCCAGGTGATCGGATGCCATGATGGTATGTATTTTCTCGGGAGACATGGCCAACGTACGCGTAGTCACATGCCCCGCTGACGAAAAGCATTCCGATGTTTTGTTGCAAGCGGTTATAGCAAGCAGCAGCAGGATCGGCAATAAGATAGAAGCAAGGCGGGAGTGCATGATATCAATCCAAATCCCTCCGCTAGAAGCCCATGCTGCCGAGGTCGAGTCCCGGGATATTGGGCATCATGCCCTGGAGGTCTTCGGCGTATTTGGATTTGGAGTGCGCCTCGGCTTTTTCGTAGGCATTGTTGAGTGCCTCGCAGAGCATGTCCTCGCGCTCTTCTTTGGAGTACTTGCTGTAGAACTCATCCGAGGTGCGGATCTCGCGGATTACTTTGTCGCCTCCAATGCGGATGATGACTGTACCGTCCATTTCGGACTCCTCAAGGATTGTTTCAGAAAGCTGCTGTTTGACGAGCGCCATTTTTTCCTTCACCTGACCTATTTTGCCTAAGATATCGAACATAGTACGAAATTAACACCTTCCGGCTGTAATCAATTCACTAAATTTGCAGATTGATTGTTGCAGGGATCGGTCTCCGGACTGATTCGGTGTGTAAATCAGGGAAATATAGGATGGCTACGGCACAAATAGATCAGCTTTTGAAAGCACATGAGCTTCGGATCACGCTTCCGCGTCAGCGGACGCTGGCGATGTTTATGCGCTCGGGCTATGCGCTCTCGCAGCCGGATATTGAGCGCGACCTCAAAGCGGAGGGTATTGACCGTGTTACGCTCTACCGCGCCCTCTCGCAGTTCCTTGATAAAGGACTGATCCACAAAGTACTGGACGATGAGGGCGCGACCAAATATGCGCTCTGCCATCACCAGGGATGCGCCAAATCCATGCATCAGGATGAGCACGTACATTTCAAATGCAGTTCCTGTGGCAATACGAATTGCCTCGATGATTCGGTGTCTTTCCCTCATTTTCAGGCACCTGCCGGATACGAGTTCAGCATGGCGAGCGTCCTCATTCAGGGAAAATGTCCCAATTGTACGGCTTCAACTGCTGCTGTAAAATCCTCACTGACAAAATAATACAAAACAAAAGAGATATACTTTGGAATACGATCCGATTAAAGACAGGCTGGGAAAATTTTTCAACGCAGCGCCCTTCCTCCGGAAGATATTTTATAACATCCTCGATCTCATTCTGCTCCGTACCTGGCACGTCCATAAGGAGCTGCGGGAATGGATGAAGCGTCATCCTCAGGGTGCCGATGTATTGGACGCCGGATCGGGATTCGGACAGTACTCGTACTACATTGCGACGAAGAATAAGAACTACAAAATCCTCGGCGTGGATGTCAAGGCGGATTATATCGCCGACTGCAATCAGTTTTTCCAGCGTGTGGGACTCAATAATGCCGTTTTCCGTGTGGATGACCTCGTTACGTACCGCAATCCGGAAAGCTATGACCTTATTGTATCCGTAGATGTTATGGAGCATATTTTGGAGGACGTAGAGGTCTTCAAGAACTTCTATGCTTCATTGAGGCCGGGCGGAACGCTGATCATCAATACGCCTTCAGATCAGGGCGGATCAGATGTGGACGCCAATAATGGAGAGTCATTCATTGGAGAGCACGTCCGTGATGGCTATAATATCGGAGATATTACGGCGAAGCTCAGCTCGGTGGGATTTGCGCCCTCCAATATCCTTGCGCGCTATACCTATGGCAAGCCCGGGAGCCTTTCCTGGAAGCTGAGCATGAAGTATCCGATGCTGATGCTCAATACTTCCTTTGCCTTTGTGATCCTGCTACCTTTCTGGTATCTGATTACCTATCCGATTTCCTATGTCCTTAATTCTATGGATGTTGCCGGTCATCATGAGAAAGGTACCGGCCTGATTGTCCGGGCACGGAAGTAAATTGATGG